>NZ_JAGT01000001.1:3072500-3372500 GCF_000526795.1 Ruminococcus flavefaciens AE3010 | reverse complement strand
AGCTCATCGAAATGAATATCCCCATGGTCGTTGCCCTGAATATGATGGACGAGCTTTCCTCAAACGGCGGCGGTATCGACGTAAACCGCATGGAGCACCTCCTCGGCGTTCCTGTAGTTCCTATTTCGGCTGCTAAAAATGAGGGTATCGAGGAGCTTGTGGAGCACGCCGTTCACGTTGCCAAGTATCAGGAGCGCCCCGTGGAGACAGACTTCTGCGGAAAAACCAAGAACGGCGGTGCAGTTCACCGCTGTATTCACGGTATATGCCACCTCATAGAGGACCACGTAGAAACAGCGGGACTGCCGCTGCGCTTTGCAGCCTGCAAGGTAATCGAGAACGACAGCCTTATCATTTCTCAGCTTTCCCTTGACAAGAACGAGGAGGAAATGCTTGACCACATCGTTATGCAGCTTGAAAAGGAGCGGGGTCTGGACAGAAGTGCGGCTATTGCCGATATGCGTTTCTCGTTCATACAGAAGCTGGTCGAGGAAGCCGTCACAAAGCCTACGGAGAGCAAGGAGCATATCCGCAGCCGCCGCATTGACAGCGTTCTCACTGGAAAATACACGGCTATCCCCGCCTTTGTCCTTATCATGGGTCTGGTCTTCTGGCTCACCTTCAACGTCATAGGCGCATGGATGCAGGGACTTATGGAAAGCGGCATAGACAAACTCACAGAGGTCACGGACAAGGCTCTCATACACGCTCACGTAAATGATACTATCCACAGCCTTATCATTGACGGCATATTCGCAGGTGTGGGAAGCGTTCTCAGCTTCCTGCCCATAATCGTAACCCTGTTCTTCTTCCTGTCAATGCTTGAAGACAGCGGCTACATCGCAAGAGTTGCGTTCTTCATGGACAAGCTCCTGCGTAAGATAGGTCTTTCGGGACGAAGCATAGTGCCTATGCTCATAGGCTTCGGCTGCTCGGTACCTGCGGTCATGGCAACAAGAACTCTCCCCAGTGAGCGTGACCGAAAGATGACCATACTCCTGACGCCGTTCATGAGCTGTACCGCGAAGCTTCCCATTTATGCATTCTTCGTAAACGCTTTCTTCCCGAAAAAAGGCGGTCTCATAATGGTGGGACTGTATCTTCTCGGTATAATAATAGGCATACTTGCCGCATATTTCTACAAAACTTTCCTTTTCCGCGGCGAAGCTGTCCCCTTTGTTATGGAGCTTCCAAATTACCGTCTCCCGGGAGCAAGAAATGTAGCTCAGCTCCTGTGGGAAAAGGCAAAGGACTTCTTACAGAGAGCATTTACGGTTATACTTATCGCCACCATATGCGTATGGTTCCTGCAAAACTTCGACCTGAAGCTGAATATCGTCAGCGACGCTGAGGACAGTATCCTTGCCAAGATAGCAAGCCTGTTCACTCCCGTAATGAAGCCCGTAGGGCTGGGAGACTGGCGTGTGATAGTTTCTCTGGTAAGCGGCTTCATGGCTAAGGAGAGCGTGGTATCCACTCTGGAGATACTCTACAGCAGCGGCGTATCAGCTTCCATGTCATCACTTTCTGCTGCTTCCCTGCTGGTATTCTCACTGCTGTATACACCCTGCGTTGCAGCAATAGCCGCAGTCAAAAGAGAGCTGGGCAAAAAATGGGCGCTTACAGTAGTGGTATGGCAGTGCGTTATCGCATGGGCTGCCGCACTTATAGTCAGACTTATATGTATTGCGTTAGGAGTGGGCTGATGAATACAATAGATATTATCCTTATTGCAGTTATAGCAGCCGCATTCATTGCCGCTGTGGCAGTCTGCATACGGAACAAGAAACAGGGCAAGGGCTGCGGGGGCTGCTGCGGAGACTGCTCAGCCTGCTGCAGGGATATGCAGCAAAAATAAAATGAAAGCAAGCGTAATATTTACGGGAGCGCTTCTTGCTGCGGCTGTACTCACGGGCTGTTCCGACAACAACAGCTATGAGGTCAGCTCCGCGGAAACGACTGCCATAATAACCACAGAAGCAACAACCGCCGTGGAGACTACGGCAGCTCCCACAACAGAAGCAGTAACAGAGCCGACGACCGTATCAGAATCGCTGCTGAGCTCAGCTGAGGATATAGGGCTCCGCGACGTTGACGGAAACGGGCAGAATTATGAATTCACATACGACGAAAGGCAGTTCAGTGCTCTCTATGAGCCTGACAACTGGCACATCAACGACTCATATCTTATCGAGGACAGAGCCGACCTTTTCATAATATGTCAGGCGCTCATTGATGTTCACCCTGTTCACAGCGCCGATATGACGGGCTGGCGGACTGCAGAGGATATGGCTCACGAATGGGAGAAGCACAATCAGGCGTATTACCTGCTGCCTGACAGCTCCGAGTGGAAGAGCAGCGCCAAGAACGTTGACCTCGACTCAAAGGACGAGGGCAAAAGCGCCTTTGACCTTTTCATGGACAGGATAAGAGAATAAAAGCGAGGGCGTGGTAAAACCACGCCCTTTAAAAATTACGAAATAACTTGCTGAACATATGAACGGGATTCCAAAGGGACTGTGTTCCTTTGGCAGAGTCCAGAGGCGGCGCCTCTGGTCGCTGTTCACAGCTTTCAGAGAACAGCGAAATATTCCGAAGGCGCTCCGCAAGGGTGAATTAAAAAAACAGTCCAGTGGACTGTTTTTTTAAGAGGGACGCCCTGCAAGAGAGGGCGTCCCTTAATGGGACGTCGAGGACGCCGTCCCCTACATATTGTGTTTTTACGGGACGCCGAGAGCGGCGTCCCCTACACAATTGCATTGATACATCATCATAATTTTGTAACACGTCATACACGGGCGGCGGAACGCCGCCCCTACACATGTTTTTGTCATAACCGAATTGTCAGGCATACACGGGCGCTCGAAAAGCGCCCCTACAGAGCTAACGGCTAATGGCTAAGGGCTAACAGCTTTCGGGCGGATAATATCCGCCCCTACTACTCTCTACTTTCTACTCACTACTAACTACTCACTGATCAAGGTCTGTTATCCATGAGCTGCTCAAAGGTTATGCCGTACTTATAGGCTATCTCATGGGCATAGCTCTTGCCGTCGGGAGCCTTGTAGCTTATCTTGTAGGACCGCTTGCCGCCCTCGTTTTCCATGACAACGCTGACAGCCTTGCATATTGCTCCCTCTGCCTTGCTGAATTTGTCCGTATCCTCGGCAAGCTCGTGCATATGGGTATTGAAGAACGTCCTCGCTCCTATACAGCACAGATACCTCAGAACGTCCTCGGCTATATACACGGACTCGCTGTGGCTGGTAGTTGCAAAGGACTCATTGAACAGCAGCAGACTGCTGCCTGTTGCCACTTTGCATATCTCGTTGAATCGCTCCGCTTCCTCCCCAAGACGTCCCAGAGACACGGTGCGCTCCTCCTCAACCGGGAAATGAGTGTATATGCCGTCACAGATACGTATCCTTGCAGAAGCGGCAGGCACAAAAACTCCGCTCTGAT
This sequence comes from Ruminococcus flavefaciens AE3010, assembly GCF_000526795.1. Taxonomy (NCBI): domain Bacteria; kingdom Bacillati; phylum Bacillota; class Clostridia; order Eubacteriales; family Oscillospiraceae; genus Ruminococcus; species Ruminococcus flavefaciens. Next base: position 3,369,038 of record NZ_JAGT01000001.1, on the reverse strand, counting down.
ACAGGAAAAATGCCAGTCCCACGCCCTGAGTGAATATGGTCTTTCCGCCTCGGTTGGGACCTGTGAGTATATTGACCGTCTTTTCCCTCGTGAATTCAAGGTCGTTGCAGACTATCTCCTCTTCAACAGTTCCGTTTCCGCGGCAAATGGCAAGCTTCACGTTGTAGAAGTCCCTGAGTACAGTATCACCGTCAGAGCTCTCTCCCATGCAGCAGGGTACTCCCGAGGCTGTAAGCTGCTTTTCAAGCTCGATGAAGCGGAGATAAAACAGCAGCTCGTCCGCAAGTCCTGCAAGAGCATAGCCGCTCACGTCAACATATTTGTGGAGGACGCGCCTGAGCTTTGCAGTCGTAGAGGGCAGCATGCGCTCGATAATGCTGTTGAGGTTGTTCATAAGAGGATTCGCAGAGGGCTGTCTTGCAGCTCCGCGGTATTTCCTCTCAAACTTATTGAGACTTTCGTTCATATTGTCCTCCGGCATTTCCATTGAAAAAGCCATAAGGTCCTCGTCGTTCACATGATCCTTCCTGTGGTATTTCAGGAAGCGCTTCAGCATGCTCTGCTCCTCGAACCAGAACCTGTTGAGAGCGATTATGCCTGTCTCGGCAGGGTAGAAATTCTCATCAAGGTTCACGCCGATAGTTATGCTCCTCACATGGCGGACGTCCTCGCTTATCAGTTCGATATCCTTTGCAAGCTCCTCAAAGCCGCTGTTATTGTAGATATCCCCCACGAATGCCGCGAATTTCTTCATTCCCTCCGAGGTGAACTCCCGCCCCTCAATGGCATTATTCAGTTCAATGACGGAGCTGATATAATTCTCAAGATATTTCAGCTTTGAGATGAGCTCCCAGATAGTCGCGCCCTTTTCCAAGCGCTTCTGACCGTCCTGAGTAAAAAAGCGCATACCCTCAAATATATCGTAAAGCTTTTCGCAGAGCTCCGTATCGTCTCTGAGCTCCCTGTAGACCTCCCTGCGGTATCTGATCGTCTTCTCATCTGTGGGCATATCAAGAAGTAGCCTGCTTATGACCTGCTTCTCAGTGGAATTGCGCGAAATGCTTTCAACAATGAAATCTACGGACAGGTCGTTGGCTGTATCATCGCTGAGCCTGTGATAGCTGCCGCTTTTATCGGGAGCAAGAAGGCTGAATCCGCTTAGTTCGTTAGCTGTATGCTCGGACATGATCTTCTCCTTTCGTTTTACTTATAACGCAACAAATTATATCTCAAATTATAACATAAAAACAATATTTTTGCAAGTTTTGCCTAATAACTAAGCAAAAACTTACTTGTAAGAGCTGTCCGTTTATGGTATAATTATCATGACATTAAAACTGTTTCGCAAAACTATACTATCTATACGGGAGGTAAACAATGGATAATTTCAACTTTTACAGTCCTACCGAATTTGTTTTCGGCAGAGACAGGGAAAACGAATGTGGAGAATACGTGAAAAAATACGGCGGAAGCAAGGTGCTTCTCCACTACGGCGGCGGCTCAGCCGAAAGGTCGGGGCTTCTGGGCAGAGTAAGAGATTCTCTTAACAGGAGCGGCGTTAGCTTCGTTGAGCTGGGCGGCGTTCAGCCCAATCCAAGGGATACTCTGGTATACAAGGGCATCGACCTCTGCCGCAGCGAGGGTGTGGACTTCATACTCGCAGTAGGCGGCGGCTCGTCTATCGACTCAGCCAAGGCTATTGCCGCAGGTGTGCCCTATGACGGCGATTTCTGGGACTTCTACAGCGGCAGTCATATCGAAAAGGCTCTGCCCGTAGGCGTTGTCCTCACTATCGCAGCCGCAGGCAGCGAGGGCTCGGGAGACTCCGTTATAACCAAAGAGGACGGCATGCTGAAAAGAGGTGCAGGCTCTGACGCACTGAGACCAAGATTCTCCGTGCTCAATCCCGCACTCACACAGACTCTTCCTGCATATCAGACAGCCTGCGGTGCTACGGACATCATGGCGCACGTTTTTGAAAGATACTTCACCAACACCAAGGAAGTGGAGATAACCGACCGTCTCTGCGAGGCTGTGCTGCTGACAATGGTCAAGGAAACTCCCCGTGTTATCGCAGCCCCCGATAACTATGAGGCAAGAGCCAATATAATGTGGGCAGGAATGGTGGCTCACAATAATATCGTCGGCGTGGGACGTCAGCAGGACTGGAACAGCCACGGCATCGAGCATGAGCTCTCCGCGCTGTATGACTGCGCTCACGGTGCTGGTCTTGCAGTTATCATGCCATCGTGGATGGAGTTCGTATACAAGCACAATGTTATGCGCTTCTGTCAGATGGCGACAAGAGTATTTGGCTGTCAGATGGATTACGAAAATCCCGAAGCAACTGCTCTCGAGGGTATACGCCGTTTCAGAAGCTTCCTCCACAGTATCGGTATGCCTATAAACTTTGCAGAGCTGGGCGCTAAGGAAGAGGATATCCCTGCTCTCGTTGATAAGTTCGGTATCGGCAGCGGCAGAACAGGCGGCTTTGTGGCACTGTCCGCTGAGGACGTCACCGAGATATATAAGATAGCCGCAAGGGCAAGTCTCTGAGGTAGCTGCTATGAAAATACTATTCATAGGCGGAACGGGCACTATCAGCATGGCGATAACACGTCTCCTTGCTCAGCAGGGACATGAGCTCTGGCTGCTGAACCGCGGAAACAGGAACTCCGACCTGCCTGAAAATGTCCGTACTATCATCGCCGATATCTCTGACGAGGAGGAGACCGCAAAGAAACTGGAGGGTATGTCCTTTGACTGCGTCGGCGAGTTCATAGGCTTCGTGCCGTCGCAGCTGGAGCGGGACTTCCGCCTGTTCAGCGGCAAGACCAAGCAGTTCATATACATCAGCTCCGCTTCTGCATATCAGAAGCCACCGACAGGCTATGTCATAACCGAGGATACTCCCCTTGACAATCCCTACTGGGAGTACTCCCGCAACAAAAAAGCCTGCGAGGAATACCTCATGGAGCGTTACAAAAAAGACGGCTTCCCTGTTACTATTGTTCGTCCAAGTCATACCTACGACGAGAGAAGCGTACCGCTCGGAGTTCACGGCAAGGGCGGCAGCTGGCAGGTGGTCAAGCGCATAAAGGAGGGCAAGCCCGTCATTATCCACGGCGACGGAAGCTCCCTGTGGACTATCACCCACAACAGCGACTTCGCAAAGGCTTATGTGGGACTTATTGGCAATCCCAAGGCTATCGGCGAGGCATTCCACATAACCTCCGACGAAAGCGTCAGCTGGAACGAGATATACAAGGCTATCGCAGACGCTCTCGGTACCGAGCTGAAGCCCTGCTATGTTTCGTCACGCACTCTTGCGGATATGAGCGATTATGACTTCGTGGGAAGTCTTATCGGCGACAAGGCTAATTCCGTGGTGTTCGACAACTCCAAGGTAAAGGCGCTGGTGCCTGATTTCAAGGCAGAGGTCTCCGTAAAAGAGGGTATCCGCCGCACTGTGGAGTACATACTAGCTCACCCCGAATATCAGAATGACGACGAGGAGTTCGACCTGTGGTGCGACAAGGTCATTGCCGCTGTAGAAAAAATGGAAAAGGATTTCTGATAAAAAATATAAGGCTGCATAACACCCTGTTATGCAGCCTTTTCTCATTCATCCCAGTCATCTTTCTGATGCTTGGGCTTGCGCTTGTACACCTTTTTGCTTTCGGGAACCACCTTTGTGACAGGGTCTATGCCGTTCCAGTCACGGCGCTTTTCGCCGTTTATCTTCTTCTGTTCCTTTTTGCTCATTTTGTCGTATGGCACGAATTTATCCATTGTTATCTCTCCTTTCACACGATATGACCAGCAGCTGTTCAGTCTCGCCATATATGGTCTCATAGTCCCCCATGGAGACAAAGCCGAATTTCTCATACAGCCCCTTTTCGCCGCTCATGATGTATACCTTGTTATATCCGATGCTTTTGGCATATCCAAGGGCTGCTTCTATCAGCTTCTGCGATATTCTTTTGCCGCGGTGAGCTTCGTCAACGAATACAAATCCTATCAGCGGCGTATACGGATATTTCGGCAAAAGCTGGTCCTTTTCGGTGAGTGTGCAGAATCCTACAGGGCTTCCGTCCTCAAAGGCTGCAAAGACCCGCTCCCGGTCCGCAAAGGCGTCACCGCCCATGAGCCTTGCAAGCTCTTTTCCTGCCCTCCATGAGCAGTTTTCCGCAAACTCCGCCGCAGCTTCCCATTTCTCATGTTCAGCTGTCATTATACTTATTTCCATTTTTTTCCTTTCCGCCTGCAACAAAAAAGCGCTCCCGCAGAACGCAGGAGCGCATAATATCCACCGTTATTCAAAATGCTCGGTAAAGCTTTATACGGCTGTGCAGGCAAACTCCATGCTTTGTTTATTCGTTTTTTCCATTGAACTGTAATATGCTTTTTTCATTGAGTTCACCTTCCTTCCGGTTAATATGTGCCTATTATACATTGATTTTTTTCATTTGTCAAGCACTTTTTTGATTCAAATGTAAAAACTCATCAGACTGCTCATATAATATTTTATCTGAAATAGCGTCATTTTTTTCCACAATGTGTGTATAATCAGAAGCATATCACCGAAGTAAAAAAACGCCCTTGACAAATTAAAAATTGTAATGTATAATGTTTTCATATTAACTGAAAGGAAGGTGAACTTCATGAGAACAACTTATACACGACCTTATCACAGATCATATTACAACAAAATATCACATAGCAAGGAGTTTGCCTGCATAGCCGTATAAGAGCTTTTTTCAGCATTATATAACGGTGTACGTTCTGCACTCCTGCATTCGGTAGGAGTGCTTTTTTTATTGCAGGCAAAAAGAAAAGGGAGGTAAATATGTCAGCTATTATCGAGATCAAAAATGTCAGCAAGGAGTTCAAAGTGCTCAATCGGCGAGAGGGACTCAAGGGCAGTCTGAAAGATCTGTTTTCGCGGGACTACAAGACTGTACGCGCTGTTGACAATATATCAATGAACATTCAGCAGGGCGAGATCGTGGGATATCTCGGTCCTAACGGCGCCGGAAAATCCACTACTATCAAAATGATGACAGGCGTTCTGGAACCCACATCGGGAGAGATACTTGTAGGCGGCAATGTCCCCTATAAAAACCGAACCAAAAACGCTCAGGAAATAGGCGTAGTATTCGGTCAGCGCTCACAGCTGTGGTGGGCTCTGCCCCTTGTGGAGTCCTTCAAGATACTTAAAGATATCTACCAGATACCCGACGAGAAGTACGAGAGCATAATAAAGCTTTACCGCTCACTGGTGGACATCGAGCCCCTGCTCCACAAGCCTGTCCGTCAGATGTCTCTGGGACAGCGTACTCTCAGCGATATCCTCGCAGCATTTCTCCACGACCCTAAGATAGTCTTCCTTGACGAGCCTACTATCGGTCTTGATGTTGCCATGAAATCAAGGATTCGTACTCTTATCCACGCTCTCAACAAGGAGAGGAACACAACTGTTATCCTGACCACTCACGATATGGGCGACGTTGACGCGCTCTGCAAGAGGATAGTCATTATCGACAAGGGCAAGATGCTCTACGACAACGATATCGAGCACCTCAAGGGCTTTTTCGGCTCATACCGCACATTGAAGCTGCGTATGGACGGTGACCTGAAAGAGCAGGCAAAGCTGGTGCAAAAGGAGCTGCCTGAGTTTTCCGTATCAGCCGACGATGAGTGGATATCAGTTCTCGTTGACGAGGAAAAAGCCAAGATCATGGACGTTCTCGGCAAGCTCCAGCACTCCTATAACATAAAGGATATGCAGCTTGAAGAAATATCCACCGAGGAGGTCATCAAGAAGATATACGAGGAGGGTGTGCAATGAAGCTGAAAAAATATCTCACTCTCACTCGTGCAGGAATTATTGAGGCATTGCAGTTCCGACTGTCATTCGTGGTAATGGTCATCGGCAATATGCTTTACCTCATAGTGGTGTACTTTCTCTGGAAAGCCATATACGCTTCCGCAGGAACAGACGTGGTAAACGGCATGACCTTTACTGACACCCTCATATACCTTGTACTGGCAACTGCACTGTTCAATTTTATGGAGATGTATACCGTCTGGGAGATAGGACGAAATATCCAGTCAGGCAAGATAGTCCTTGACCTGCTGAAGCCAATGGAGTACCGAAAGTACCTGTTCTGGTCGTACTCGGGCTCATTCGTCACACAGTTCTTCCTGACGTTCCTGCCCACATTCATAGCCGTGGCTGTCGTTACTCACGGAGCCATACCAATGGGCATAAATCTGCTGTACTTCGTTATTTCCGTAGTTATGGCGGTATCCATCAACTACAGCATAGACTTCATCGTGGGTACTATATGTCTCTACACCGAGTCGATATGGGGCATAAACATCATGAAGCAGGTGGTAGTACTCCTGCTTTCGGGTGCGACAATTCCTATTGCATTCTTCCCCGATACCCTCAGAACTGTGGTGAGCTACCTGCCCTTCCAGTCAATATACAACGCACCGCTGTCACTTCTGCTGAACGGTTCTCCCGATGCCGAGACTGTTATCAAAGCTCTCGGAACTCAGCTCATATGGTGCATAGTAATGATGACCATCAGCAAGGTGTTCTGGAAAACGTCCCTGCGGCAGATAACTGTGAACGGAGGCTGATGACATATGAAAAGAAAAGGTTTAGGCTTCTACGCCAAGATATACTGCAAGATACTTGCTCAGGACCTGAAAAGCAAAATGAGCTACCGCGCAGACTTCATCATCTCCACTATCGGAATGATATGCACCAATATCGCAGGCTTTATCAGCTTCTGGATACTGTTCAGGAATTTCCCGTCAATTAACGGCTGGGGCTACTACGAGATGCTGTTCCTTTACGGCTTCTCGCTGATATCCCTTACTCCCGTACAGTGCTTCTTCGACAACAACTGGAGCCTCCGACAGAACGTTTACACAGGCGATTTCATAAAATACTGCTTCCGCCCAATCAATACTTTCTTCTATTATCAGTCGGAGGTATTCGACATAAAGGGTCTGGGACAGCTGGCATTCGGTCTGGTGATGCTTATCTATTCATGGGTAAAGATAGGTCTGGGCTTCACACCGCTCATGCTGTTGAAAACCATAGTGTTCCTTATAACGGCTTCACTTATAATGATAGCCCTGCAAAACGCTGCTGCAGCTACCTGCTTCTGGATACAGAACTCATTCTATGTTCTCGACCTTGCGTTCCGCTTCAAGGATTACGCAAAATATCCTATCACCATATTCAGTCCCGTATTCAGATTCATCTTCACATTCCTCATGCCTATCGCATTTATCGCATACTACCCCAGTCTTGTGATACTGCGTCCCGACAAGGTACCCATACTGTCATGGCTCTCACCTGTTATCGGCATCGCATTCTTCTGGCTCAGCTACAGGATATGGATGCACGGTGCAAAGAATTACAGCGGCACAGGTTCATAAACATCAAAACGGATATCCGTCATCAGGTACGGGTATCCGTTTTCGTTTATATAGGTGGTTTTCCTTGACATTTCATATAAGCAGTGATATAATAAGGTGTCAAATTTTTCAGACATAAAGGAGAGATCATATGAAGGATCAAAGCGTTAAAAAGAAAAAGAAATGGCCAAAGGTGCTGCTGATAATATTTCTGCTGATAGCAGCTCTTGCAGGCTTCGTCGCATTCAATGCTTCACAGAACATGAAGGTGATGAACTCGACATACAACTCAGGCATGAAAACTCTGTCTGACTGTGCAGGGATAGCTCCTGTTGATGCAGGGGAATTCTCACAGATAAAGATGTACGGATTTATGAAGTTCGATGTTTCGCAGTACGAAATAAATGACACGGGAAATCTTTCGGTCATGAAGGTGAATATGGGCTTCATGCAGATGATATCATTCGTTATCACGCCCTACGATAAGAATATGCCGCTGATGTCCATGGATTTCATGTATATCATGGGCAAGCGCAAGGCTTATGTGGAATTCTACGACCTTGCTGCCGACAAGACTTCTGACGATTATATCAGCGTCCTCGACAAGATCAGAGAGTTTGAAAGAAAGTACAGCAGCCTTGAAGATATATCCACCGATCCCGCATGGTACGACGACCTGATGACAATTGCCCTCCACAAGGCAGGCAAGCGTCCCGACGACGATGAGCAGATAGAGGAAATGTTCTGCGACGCTATACGCTGCTATATGGAAAAAGCAAATGAGCTTGATAAGCTCTCCGACGAGGAAAAGGCTGTAAAGCGCGAGATCACTCAGAAGTACTCCGACAACCTTATCTCAAAGGGCGGAGTTTCCACAGACGTGTTCAAAAAGGCTCTGGGCGAGGACAAGACAAAGGAATTCTTTGACAAGGTATTCTTCGGAACAGAAAGCTATAAATAACTAAAAGCCACAAAAAAAGAATGTCGAATAAAGGTTTATGATAACTTATAAGGCTGCGTAACTGAAGTTACGCAGCCTTTTTCTTTTTACGCTGAAAGCAATGATAAGAGCTCGCAGCAGATGCTGACTGTATATTAATCACGGTGCATACATCTGCCCTGTATGCTTCATTTGCCAAGGGGACAGTTTTTCACAGCACAGCCGTTTTCAAGTCTGACGATATGGTCGCAGCATGAAAGGATAAATTCATTATCGTGGGTAACAACAATGGCTGTCCTGCCCATATCCTTCAGCTTTTTCAGCTGATCTGCCACCTGCTCCATATGGGCAAGGTCGAGCCCGCTTGTAGGTTCGTCCAGAATGATAACAGGCTTGCTTGATGCGATACCAGATGCTATGGCAGTGCGCTGCTTCTGTCCTCCCGAAAGTGCCATAGGGTGCCTATCGGCGTACTCCGCAAGGTCAAGCTGCAGAAGTATTTCATCAGCCCTCTTTCTCTTCTGCTCATCGGTAAGGGACTTGTCCGTCATACTCAGAATTACCTCTTCGTGGACGCTCTCCGTAAAAAGCTGGTGGTTCACGTCCTGCATTATCATATAGCAGGTATGCAGGCGGTCTTTTGCTTTCAGCCTTTTGCCGCTGAGTTTCATGACGCCCTTGCACCTGCGTTCAAGTCCGCATATATTTCTTATAAGTGTGCTTTTGCCTGCACCGTTCTGACCTGTTATCGCAATGATACTATTCATCGGCAATTCCAGCCGCTGTATATTGATACCGTGTTTGCCGTCCTTATAGGTAAAAATAAAATCTTCAAGTATCAGCACATCGCCCTGCGCAGCTGCATTATCCTCAGAATACCCTATATCGGGGAGAGTCATCGGACGTATGCCCATTCTTTCCGTATCGGCATTTGTGAGTTTTTTTATCTTTTCGGAAGCCAGTTCCTTTATGATCTTTCCGTTTTCAAGTATCACCATTCTGTCTGCCAGCTCACGCAGAAAATACAGCCGATGCTCGGCTATCACTATGGTTTTGCCCTGTGATTTCCAAGCTGCAATGATGTCTCGCAGCTCGTCGATAGCCTCAAGGTCGAGGTTCGATGTAGGCTCATCAAGCACGATCAGCTCAGGCTGCATTGCTGAAACCCCCGCACAGGCGATCTTCTGCTTTTCGCCGCCTGACAGATTGAATATACTGCGGTTTTGCAATTTTTCAATGCGCATATCTGTGACAGTATTTTCTATGCGCTTTTGTATTTCTGTTTCGGAAAGTCCCATGTTCTCACAGCCGAATGCAATTTCCGCTGTCGTGTCCACACAGAAGAACTGACTGCGGGGATTCTGGAATACACTGCCGACTGTGCCTGCAAGGTCTTCTATTGACGTATCACGGATATTTCTGCCGAGTACTGTGATGTCCCCCTGCAAATCACCTTCATAATAATGAGGGATAAGTCCGTTCAGCAAACGGGTTATCGTGGTCTTTCCGCAGCCCGATGCGCCGCAGAGCAGTACACATTCGCCCTTTTTGATTTTCATATTCAGACTATGCAATGCACCCTCATCAGAGTTCCCGTAGCGGAATGAAACATTATTCAGTTCAGCCGCAAATTCTTTCATTTTATCACTCCGATCATTCCGAGGACCCACAGCACATAAAGTGAAGCTGCAAGAAAAATTACCGCCGTATCCTGTAAATAGAATCCTATCTTACATATATTTGTGCGTTTCACGCTGACTCCAAGACCTCTTGTAAGAGCTGCCGCTGAAAGCTCACTGCCGATATTGACCGAGCATACCATTAAGGGAACGAGCCTGTATTCAAAGAGCTTTCCTGCATTATTGCCGCCGATACGGATATCCCGCATTTTCATGGCAGTATTGATCGCAGCAAATTCCTCCAGAACTGTCGGGAAGAAACGGAACATGACCGAAAGCGGTATGGTCATCTGCTGCGGAACGTGCATACGGTGCATTGCGGCTATGAATTCACTTACCGTCGTGGAGGAGAGCATATATGCTCCCATAATAAGCGACGGCATAAGACGAACAAAGATCATACAGCAAAGTCCCAGGATACTGAGTGCGGCACCTGTCAGGTTTGGTATCAGCAGAAGCTCGGCAGCCTTTAAAACAGCATAGAGCAAACCAAACAGAACTGCCTTTTTCCATTGCTTCGCTGTGAAAAGCAAAACTATCGGCAGCATACTTATTATGATCGTCCCGATCTGAACTGCCTGTATATCGCTGCCTGTTCCCCCAAGTGCAAAAACTACCAGTGTCAGCATAAGGGCAAGCTTCGTTCGCGGGTCAAGTACAAGTCCTCTGTTTTCAATATCAGCTGTAAACATCAGAGCCTCCAAGAAGCCGCTTCACGTCGGCTTTCCACAAATGTACGGTAGATGCCGTCCTGTGTCATAAGCGAATCGTGGGTACCCTGCTGTGCGATCCTGCCGTTTTCGATAACAAGTATCTGATCGGCATGACGGACGGTTTTAAGTCTGTGTGCTATCATAATAATAGTCTTTTCCTTTGTGAGGGCTTCAATGGCTTTCATCAGCTCCGCTTCGTTTTCGGGATCCACATTTGCTGTTGCCTCGTCAAGAACGATCACAGGTGAGTCATTCATAATTGCACGGGCTATGGAAATACGCTGTTTCTCACCGCCCGAAAGACTTGCACCGCCCTCACCGATGACTGTATCATAACCGTCGGGCAGCTGCATGATAAAATCATGACAGCAAGCCTTTTTCGCAGCTTCAATGACCTTTTCCATAGGTGCATCGGGCTGACCGAACCGAATGTTATTTGCTATGGTATCCGCAAACAGGTACACGCTCTGGAACACGAAGCTGAAATTCCGCATAAGTGAATCCATGCTGTATTCGCGGACACCTCTGCCGTCAAGAGTGACCTTTCCCTCGTCAACGTCCCAGAAACGGGAGATAAGAGAGGTCAGCGTGGTCTTTCCGCCCCCTGAGGGTCCTACAAGGGCAGTTGTTGTGTGTTCGGGAATACTCAGCGAAATGCCGTCGATTATTCTTTTCTGCTCATAGGCAAAGCTGATATTTTCAGCCGAGATATCGCAGTGCTCGGGAACGATATCCTCTCCCGAAATATCCATTTGCGGTGTACTGAAAACATCCTGTGCCTGCCCCACGCAAACATCTACCGTTCTGAGCAGCGCCGAATACTTGCCCGCATTGTCAAGCTGTGCATATATCAGGTATGAGCTGATTATCATGATTATGAATGTTACGGGACACATCCATGTCGGCATAAGCTTTGTCACGGTGTCGATATAGTCCTGACCGTAATTCTGACGGCTCGACCAGTATGTATCAGCTGCAAAGAACAGCGGCAGGAAGTTCGCTGCCACCCACAGACTGAATACTCCATTTGTGATAACCGCCTTTGCCGCACTTTTATAATTGCCGCTTTTGTATACAAGCTCCGCAAGCAGTCCGCTGAAAACCGACACAACAAGGGGCGGCCAGCTCATACCTGTGAGCAGCATCATAATTCCCATGATGATGCTCATTATCCAGATCATGCCGAATTTTTTGACTCTGGTCAGAAACAGCATGAACGGTATCCCCGCGATCATGGGGACCAGAACTGCCAGTAATGGCAGGAATATCGGTATCATTCCGAGCATCGCAATGATAAACACAATAACAAAATAAATAGCCGAAAAAATACCGATGTTGATGAGATCTTTGCCTTTCATAATAGCCTCCATTAGGTTAGATTATACTAACCACGATTCAAAATAATAAGTTCCTTTTCGGAACCGTTTTGTATTATATCATAAAAGCGAAGCGTTATGATATAATCGTCCGATTGCAGGGAGCAAATCTCTGATTTGCGTATCTGCAAGGACATTAAAATAAAATTTGATGAATGCAGCGCATTCATTATATCATATATTCAAGCGGATTTCTACTCCGTTTTGTTCTGAGTGCTCCATTATGGATTTTATTTTCATTATTGACAGACCAAGCGAAAAGAATCGCCTGCCTTACGCTTATATATGAAAACAGCCCGATACTCGATAATAGGTATCGGACTGTTCTATCCGGCGATGCCGCCTTATCATCTTACCTCAAAGCTGTAGTCTCCGTGAACGGGAACTCTTTCCGATTCAATGCGCTCAACGCTGCCCCACGAGTGGTTTTCAAGGGCTTCCACAAGGTCGGAGATATCACGCTCTGTTCCCTCGGCTTCCATTTCCACGGAGCCGTCGTCCAGATTGCGCACCCAGCCGCTGAGTCCCAGCCGCCTTGCGGTATTCTTTGCCTTCCAGCGGAAGCCTACGCCCTGCACATAGCCGTAAAATACAATATGTCTGCGTACCCTGTCCATGCTATTTCTCCTTTTTCTTTCTGATCAACAGCGCCAGTCCCACAACTGCAAGGAGGGCGATACCTGCTATGATGCCGGCTATAGCTATCCTGCCCTCAGATGAGAGCTTTCTGTCCCCGTACTCCGTTGTGGTATAGGTGAAGCCCGTACTGCGGAACGCCGCGTCCACGTCCTTGGCTATGAGCTCATGTCCCTGCGCATTGGGGTGAATGTCAAAAGCGGCAATATTGGTGAGGCTGCCCGCCCTGCCCTTGAAATCAGCCGCAACGTCTATGACCTTGTAGCCGCAGGAGGAATTCTCCGTGATCATCTCGTTTAGCCTGCCTATCTTTTCACTTGAAAACTCCGTGACGCGCTTGAATTTTGTGTAGTACTCCAGCGGGTCGTAAAGGGTCTGTATGTATATAGTGCCCTCGGTTCTTCCAGACAGCTCCGCAACTATGGTCTTTATATTCAACTCAAACTGTTCGAGAGCCTTGTTTGCGTCCCCGTCTATGCTTAGCAAAAGAGCTGCCGCACTGAAAAAGTCTATATTCCCCGAATCAAACGAGCCGCTTTCGCTTATGCCCATGCTGCCCAACAGGTCAAGCATTATGCCGAGCAGGTCGTTTCCGCCGATAGACACCACTATTGCGTCGCAGTCCGCAAGGTCGCCGTCCAGCTCGCCGCTGCGGAGCTGCTCTATCAGGTCGTTTGAGGTAGCTCCCGAGACCGCCTTGTTCACCATGGTATGACCGCATTTGCCGCGGAGCTCCTCCGCGTATTCATCTTTCAGTATATTGGAGTAGGAACGGCAGTGATAATTATCCGTATCGGTGTAGCCCTCAAGTCCGTAGCCTGCCGCAATGGAGTCGCCGAGAAACAGCATTTTCGGCGGTACTTCTGTACTGTATACGACTTCTTTAGCGGTCTTTTCCGTCATTGAACATGAAACAAGGCTCACCGATAATATAGCAGCAGATACTGCCGCAGCGATTCTTCTGAACATAGGCGCTCCTTTCGGTCAGTTTTTTCTTAAATGAATGCTTGCTTTCATTATATCATAGATACTATTGTTTTTCAAGAATCAATAGTATCAAATACGTCCGCTAAGCGGACACATTCATTCTCAATTCTACATTCTCAATTTCAAAAATTGACTCTCATATCATAATATGCTAAAATAGTTATAATAAAGTCTAAGGCAGGTGATGATATGCTATACTATATGTTCAATAAACCACAGGGCTGCGTGACCGCACGCACAGATGCTGTGCACAGAACGGTCATGGACTTCTTTCCGCCTGAGCTTGCAGCAAAGCTCCACCCTGTCGGCAGACTGGACAAGGACACCTGCGGACTGCTGATACTCACCGACGACGGCGACCTCGATTTCAAAATAATGCAGCCCGACAGGCATATCAGCAAGACCTACTTTTTCTATGCTATCGGCACTATGACCGAGGAGAAGAAGCAGCTCCTTGAAAAAGGTATACCTATGGCAGGCTTCACCACAAAGGACGCTGTATTCCGTTTCGGCAGGGAGTACCGTATCGGTGAGCTTGAAGACTTCATGCCCCAAGAGCGCCGTGAGCGCTATATGAAAAATCCCCGCGGAGCTGCGTTTTCCGCTTCTATCACAATATGCGAGGGCAAGAAGCATCAGGTCAAGCGCATGCTTGAAGCCGCAGGCTGCCGAATATTCTACCTGCGCCGCGACAGGATAGGAGCGCTGTCCCTCGACAGCAGTCTCCCTCAGGGAGAATACCGTCCCCTGACCGCCGAGGAGCTGCTCCTGCTTCAAGTTGACACGTCAGACAGAATATGATAATATTATACTGTTAAAGTTTGATTAAGGAGAAGTCTCTGTGATACTATTAACTGCTCAGAATATTTCTAAAACCTATATGGAACGCAAGGTGCTGGACGACGTTTCGTTCTTTCTCAACGAGGGCGATAAAGTCGGCATTATCGGCATAAACGGCACGGGTAAGTCCACACTGCTGAAAATACTTGCAGGAGCTGAGGAAGCCGACGGCGGCGACATAATCAGGACTAACGGCATAAGGATATCCTACCTTCCACAGATACCGGAATTCGGCGACAGCGGCAGCGTTCTTGAACAGGTGCTGCTGCATCTGCCTAAGGACCTGCGTCAGGCTAAGGAGTACGAAGCAAAGTCCATACTTGAAAAGCTTGGCATCTCCGACCAGCAGCGTGATATAAGCACTCTTTCGGGCGGCGAGAAGCGCCGTGCAGGCATAGCTGCCGCACTGATACAGCCCAGTGATGTTCTCCTGCTGGACGAGCCCACCAACCATATCGACAACGAGACCGCACAGCTCCTTGAAGACCTGCTCATGAAATACCGCGGAGCTATCGTCATGGTGACTCACGACCGATACTTCCTCAACAAGATATGCAGCAAGATAGTTGAGATAGACCGCGGCAAGCTCTACACCTGTGAGGGCAGCTACAGCGACTACCTCATGCAGAAAGCACAGCGCGAAGCCGACGAGGCTGCTGCCGAGCGAAAGAACCGCAGCCTTTACCGCCGTGAGCTTGAATGGATAAGCCGCGGTGCAAGAGCAAGAGGCACAAAGTCCAAGGACAGGATAGAGCGCTTTGAGGCGCTGAAAAACCGAGAGGTACCTGTGGCAGCGGAAAAGGTGCAGCTTCAGTCCGTGTCCACAAGACTTGGCAGGAAGACCATAGAGATAGAGAATATCAGCAAGTCCATTGACGGAAAGCCACTTATTACGGATTTCTCATACATAATCTCCCGAGACGCAAGGATAGGCATCGTGGGACGAAACGGCGAGGGCAAGAGCACATTCCTGAAAATGCTCCACGGCGATATTGCTCCCGATTCGGGAAACATCATCATCGGCGACACAGTCAATATCGGCTATTTTTCTCAGAAATGTGAGTCCATGGACCCGTCAGTCCGCGTCATCGAATACATCAGAGAGACCGCTGACATCGTCCGTACTCCCGACGGAACAGTTACCGCCTCACAGATGCTGGAACGCTTCCTGTTCAACTCAGAGCTCCAGTGGAACCGCATTGAAAAGCTGTCGGGCGGCGAGCGCAAAAGGCTGTACCTGCTGAAAATACTTATGACTGCGCCAAACATTCTCCTGCTGGACGAGCCTACCAATGACCTTGATATAACCACCCTGACTATACTTGAGGACTATCTTGAAAGCTTCAGCGGAGCTGTGATAGCAGTCTCCCACGACAGATACTTCCTTGACAAGACCGCGAACGAGATATTCGAGTTCAGAAACGGAGTCTGCACAAGATTCAACGGCAATTACTCCGACTATGCGGAGAAAGCAAAGGAAATGTACGCAGACGATGCTCCCAAGCCCAAAAAGGAAAACGCCAAAAAGGAGCGAGTTTTCACAGGCAAGAAGAAGCTGCGGTTCTCATTCAAGGAGCAGCGTGAGTTCGACACTATCGACGACGATATCGCATCCCTTGAAGAGCAGATAGCCGCTGCCGAAAAGGACATCGCAGCCAACTCCTCTGACTACGTAAAGCTGCAGGAGCTTTCAGACAAAAAAGAAGCGCTTGAAAATGAGCTGGCTGAAAAAATGGATCGCTGGGTGTACCTCAACGACTTAGCCGAGCGCATAGAGCGCGGAGAAACAGAATGACAGCAGCCCGAAAACATTATACTGTTTTCGGGGGTATTAAAATGGATATTTTCAAAAAGACCGCAGCTGCTTTTACAGCTGCCGCAGTTTTAGCGGTTGGCTCTGCCATGCCTGCTGCAGCTGCAACTACAGGCGACCTTAACAGCGACGGCGTTATCGACTCATTCGACCTTGTACTGTGCCGAAAGAACCTGATAACCATGTTTTCGGGCGGACAGGCTGATATGCTGGGCGATATCGACGGAAACGGCTCCATACAGATAAATGACCTTGTGCTCCTGCAAAGGTATGTGCTGGGCTCAGTAAAGGAGCTGCCGCAGACTACTGCAACAACGGTCACAACTACGACAGCTACCACAACTACTTCCGCACCCATAGTCACCACAACAACTGTTTCCCAGAACGGTGACAGCTACATAAAAAAAATGGCAGCGGATATACATACTCATGAGGAGCCCTCTGTCACTGAGAAAAAGGGCGGCGTGAACTACGGAACCATTGAGAAAAAGACCTACTTCTCCAAGGACGCTCAGCGCGAGAAGAACCTCAATATCCTGCTGCCGCCCGGGTACGACACCGGTCAGAAATATCCTGTGATGTATGTTTTCCACGGCATTTTCGGCTCTGAGGACTCCATGACAGACGACAGCATGAAGATACAGACCATGCTGGGCAATCTTATCGCTTCGGGAGAGGCTGAGAAAATGATAATCGTGTTCCCGCAGATGTTCACCACAAAGGAGGATATCTTCCCCGCATTCACAAACGAGTCCTCACGGGCTTACGACGCTATTCGTGAGGACCTTGAAAACAGCATAATGCCTTTCATGGAGGAGAACTACTCCATCAAGACAGGCAGGGAGAATACCGCTGTAACAGGCTTCTCAATGGGTGGCAGAGAGGCTCTCTATGTGGGAGTCACAAGACCTCAGCTCTACGGGTATGTTGGCGGAGTATGCCCTGCTCCGGGAATATTCCCCACTGTTGACGGCAATATGACCCATGAGGGCTGTATGTCGCCCGACGAGTTCTGCTTCGGTTCAGCTCCAAGCCCTTATGTTCTGATGATAACCTGCACCAGATTTGACGGAACAGTGGGTGACGCTCCCGAAAGCTACCATAACGCACTCACTCAGAACGGTGTGGGGCACATCTGGCATGAGCTCACCGACGGCGACCACGGAGCTATTTCAGTAAGAGCTCATATGTACAATTTCCTCAGATACGCATTCAAGGCATAATAAAAAGAGAAACCGCTCGCTGACGCGAGCGGTATTTTTTATTCGGTTTTGCCCTTGTCGAGGAATGATAATTCCTTGAGATCAACATGTCCCCATACCTGCTCTGCACTGAATTTACATCTGATCTCGCTTGGCTTGTAATCTTCCAGGCCATAATATTTCAGTATCTCTGCGAAGTACACTTCCCCTTCAAAGCTGCATGCGCCGTCGCATACAATGCTGTTTTCCTTGGGATACAGCCAGTAAACAGGATCAAACAGCTCGCTGTCCATATTTGCCTTATCGACGTAATACTCTTTGCCGCCGATAGTCACGCACTCCATATCATCGGAGTTTGCCAGCCACCTGAGCCTTTCATTATCATCTGCACCGTCTGTAAAGAACACATTGACAGGTCTGCCGTCTTTTCTGAACTCTGCCATTATGCTGACAGTAAGATGGCTGGATTTATATATTATCGACTTGGGATCAATTACTGCCTCGCCCGAATACTTGACGCTCAGCTGGTCATAGTCATCAAGTCCCTGTGAAATTAATGCCTCATAAAGGTCGACATTGTTCCATTCTGCCATAAATGTACCGTTTTCACGGAGCGCTGTCTTTATAGTATCGGCGTTTTCTCCGGAAGCGGTTATGGTATAGTACTGATCATTTTCTTCCTTATGGAAATCTCCCATATAGAATTCCGTCCTGAGCTCGGGCTCGGGGATAGCATCAGCCTGACCGAGGACAAAACGGCTGAGAAGCACCAGATCGCTTATATCCAGCTTGCAGTCGCCGTTGATGTCGTGGACAGCGTCGATGGAGAAGTCTCCCGCATCAATGAGCTCTCTCCTCAGAGCTATCACGTCAAACATGTCTGCGACCTTATCACGGTTTATATCACCGCGTATGATCGCGTTTTCCGAGTTGAGGAAATCATTGTACTCCCCTTTATCATAGATGTACAGATCGTCAACGTAGAAGTCCACAGGCTCAAGCGCCGATATTTCAACATAATATCTTGTAAATCTGTCCAAGTTGACAGGGAAAGGTATAAGCTCCATAGAAGCCCAGTGGTCGGGAGCAACTGTCTTGCTGTACTTTGAATACTCATATTCATTGCCGTCCTGCGGGGCGCGGACGATCTTGAAGGTAAATTTCACATCATCGTCCGAATCATGGTACAGTCTGACTCCGCCCAGCATGTCCTTGCCCTTGAAGTCATAGGGATCTATCTCATAGACAAATGTGCGCTGATCATTATTCTCGGCTGAGATGAGCATTGAGCGCTCACCGCAGAAGGAGTGGTCGGTACTGTAGGAAGCCTGACATTTTTCATCTGCTGCCCCGACCTTTTCGTTATCAGTTTCAAAGTCTATAAATACCGTTCTTCCCTCTTCGTCAGGTTCAAGGGGATCATGCTTTTCATTTGCGAATTTCGGACCGTAATTGGTCTGTTCTGTGATCTCCTTGGTGATGTCAAGGGATTTCAGATCAACACTTCCGCTGCTTCTGTAGCTTTCGGCGCTGAATACGATATCATACAGATATCCCAGCTCAAGACCTGCCTCTGATCATGCCTTAAAATGATCGGCAACATTGACAGTATTTTTGATATTGCAGGTGCCGTCAATCTTTTCGGCTTGATTATCTCTTGCAACACTGTAATAAATATACCTGATCGGGGTGCCGTCACCAAAACAGCTCATCTGAGATATGATGCTCCTGTAAATGTCATACGTAACGCCGTTTGATTCAAATGAGCCGTAATCCTTACCATCATATCCGTTCCCCTGAGGGCGCCAGCTTCCCCAGCTGTCTACTATATAAAACTCCGCCATGAAGTCAGGTTTTTCCATCCAGCCGTAAACACTGCAGAAATTGTTCTGACCCATATAGTCGATATCCGCATCATATGTCACATTGTACTCTTTAAGCTGTGACGCAAATGTCTTATTTCTTTCAAAGGACTCACCCTTCATAGCTAAGGTGTTCTCAATATTTTTCCAGCTGGCGGAAAAGCCGTTGTTCTCGGTATTTTCGTAATTGATCTCTCCGACGCAATTCTGCTGCCATACCTCGTAATAGTAACCGTCTACATTTCCTTTTTCCTGAAAATCAGCAGCATATACCGTTGATGCGGAAATGACCGACGGCAGGTTCACTGCTCCCAGCAGGCAGAGTCCCGCTGTCAGAGCCGATGCTGCTCTTGCAAACAATTTTGGCATAATAATTCCTCCTCACTGAAAAAACAAATCAAATACGGATATAGCATATCCTGCCCTTATGCTATCATTTTTACAGGGCAATGTCAAAGTATTTCTTGCGATTTTTTGCACGGGACCGATTATTATCTGACATCATAGTAAAACCTGTCCGCAGCCTTTCTGTCTTTGCCTGTGAAGATAGCCTTTGTCAGCTTTCTGTTCTTCAGCAGATACCAGTCCCCGAACTCGTCAAATTTACGGCTTGAGGTTATGACGCGGGACTTTCTCAGGGTGCCGTATTTCTTTCCGCAGGTATCTCCCAGGGCTTTCAGGCGCCTTGCAAAGTCCATATCCTCAAGGCTCACAAGGCTCTCGTCGAAGCCGCCGATCCTGTCGAAATCCTTTCGCATGCACCAGAACATTGTTCCCGAAAGCATACCGCCGCTCTTTATCATCACAGGAATGAGATTCAGCGCCACATATGCTGATGAGACCGCAATGCCAAGGGACATGCGGTCAAACTTGGGCATGGCTCCGCCGCCGATATATCTGCCCGAGCCAAGCATGGACTTTATCTCTGCAAGTGAGCAGGGAGACATACGGCTGTCCGCATCGATAGTGACGATCATCCTGCCGCCGGAAGCTCTTACCCCTGCATTTCTGATACTGCTTATACACCTGTCGCTGTTATCGACAACAATTGCTCCGTAATGCCTTGCAATGGCGGCAGTCCTGTCGGTACAGCGGTTTGCAACCACCACTGTCTCCACCTTATCGGGGACTTTTTCCGCCGCACGTTTTATGGAGCGCAGGCACTTCCCTATGTATTTTTCCTCGTTATGCGCAGGTATTATGACCGAAAAAAGCGTACCCATATTATCCCTCCGTTTATATCATTCGCCAAGCTTTTCCAGCGTTTCGCTGAGTATCTCTTTTCTCAGCGACGTGAGCCACTGTGAAAACTCCACCGTATCGAATGCGTAGACCTTATTCAGCTCGCGCTCGTTCTCCGACCACGTATCGATGGGCGATTCGTTATGCTGTATCAGCGCTTCAAGCTTATCAAGCGCCTTGTACAGCTTTGCTTCCGCTGTTTTCTGCTCGTTCATCTCTCTGAACAGGGACGTTAACCTCTCCGAGATACCGTCAGGGAGAGAGCTCAGCCACTCACCGAGGAGCTCATCTTCCCTGCTGCGGTCTGCGTCTGTCTTGTCAAAGGTGGGGATATCTCCCGTGAAGCACTCCCCCAAGTCATGTATCACGCACATTTCCATGACCCTGTCCATATCCGTCCGGGGAAATTCCTCTTTCAGCAGCAAAGCCATAAGCGCCATTCGCCAGCTGTGCTCCGCTACGCTCTCAGTTCTTCTCTTTGATGTGGTGCAGTGCCGCAGCGTGTCCTTTAATCGCTCTGCCACATGAAGTATATCAAGATAATCCTTAGCGTTCATGCAATGCCTCCTGTTTTTATGCTTATTATAGCATAATATTAAACAAAAATCAATCAATAAGCTGCGTAAACTCCAGGTATACGATAGAAATGCAGGTCATACGAAGAAATATACAAATAGTATAAATAAGCAAAAAGCGACAAAAACGTATAACATAATAGCAAAAAAATACTTGTTTACAACATACGAAATGCTATAATAAAAGCATAAAGATATATATTTGGGGGGACTGCTAATATCGTTCTTAATTTTATTTTTTTCCCGCTGCGGTGAAAGTCTGCGGCAATCTCAAAGGAGTGATGTTTTTAGTGAAAACGTCCAAAATCAAAAAGGTCATCGACTGCGCCGTTTCTGCACTGATGATCGCTTCAAGCATCCCGACAGCCGCAATTGCTGCCGACCAGCAGACAAGAGGCAACATTGGCGGCTACGACTACGAGATGTGGAATCAGAACGGACAGGGTCAGGCTTCGATGAACCCGTCAGCAGGTTCTTTCACCTGCTCATGGAGCAACATTGAGAACTTCCTTGCACGTATGGGCAAAAACTACGACAGTCAGAAGGTCAATTACAAAACGCTGGGAGAAATCACCCTCACATACGATGTTGAATACACACCAAGAGGCAACTCCTATATGTGCGTTTACGGCTGGACAAGAAACCCTCTCATGGAATACTACATCGTTGAAGGCTGGGGCGACTGGCGTCCACCCGGAGACGGTGCTGAAAGAAAGGGCACAGTGACCCTCAACGGAAACACATACGACATCGCAAAGACAATGCGTTACAACCAGCCCTCCCTGGACGGCACAGCTACTTTCCCTCAGTACTGGAGCATTCGTCAGACAAGCGGTTCACGTAACAATACCCAGAACAATATGACGGGCACTATCAGTGTATCCCAACACTTTGACGCATGGTCTAAGGCAGGTCTCGATATGTCAGGTACTCTCTATGAAGTTTCCCTTAACATAGAGGGCTACAGATCAAACGGTTCTGCAAATGTAAAGAAAGTTACCGTTACTACAGGCGGCGATCCCGTACCTGATACAGGTAATACAGGCAATACCAACACTAATGTTGGTGACAACGGCGAACAGCAGGGCGGTTTCGACATGAGCCAGTTCGGCGGTCAGCAGGGCGGCTTCGACTGGAGCCAGTTCGGCGGACAGCAGGGAGGCTTTGATATGAGCCAGTTCGGCGGACAGCAGGGCGGCTTCGACTGGAGCCAGTTCGGCGGACAGCAGGGAGGCTTTGATATGAGCCAGTTCGGCGGACAGCAGGGCGGCTTCGATATGAGCCAGTTTGGCGGACAGCAGGGCGGCTTCGACTGGAGCCAGTTCCAGGGCGGCGGCGATAACGGCAACAATAATAATAACAACAATAATAATACAAATAACAACGAAAATACTCAGCAGCAGACAAACAACGGCGGCGCTGCACAGACAAATAAAGTCATAAAGATAATGCCCGCAGGCGACTCTATCACCAACGGTGACGGCGAGCAGGGCGGCTACAGAAAGTACCTCTACGACGCTCTCACCAAGAAGGGCTACAAGATAGACATGGTCGGTCCTAACGGTAAGGACAATGCTTCTGCCAACGGTATCTCATACGACGATAACCACGCAGGCTTCAGCGGCTACCAGATCAAGGAAGTTCCAAGCTGGGGACAGCAGCAGGGCGGCAAGGGCAGCTTATACAACGAGCTCAAGAACAATAATGCCGTAAAGAAAGCAAATCCCGATATCATACTCCTTATGATCGGTACAAACGATCTTACAGCTAACCGTTCCATGGACGCCTGTGCATCAGATCTCCGCGCTATGCTGGACTATATGCTGGCAGATATGCCCTCTGACGGCGTTATCTTCCTCTGCACAGTTCCAGAGCATACAGCTTACGGCGGAAATACCCAGAAGATAGGCAACTACAACAATACTGTAAAGAGCGTTGCCGAGGAGTACGCAAGCAAGGGCAAGAACGTTAAGTTTGCCGATGTTCACGGCTGTCTCGACGGCATGAACGATATCAGCGGCGACCAGCTCCACCCCAACGGCGGCGGCTACAAGAAGATAGGAAACTTCTTTGCTGATACAATCGACAGCTACCTCAAGGCTTCAGCTCCCGAGATCACAACAACTACTACGACAACAACAACTACTACAACCACTACTACAACTGCTGCAACAACTACTACAACTGCTGCCACCACAACAACTGCAACAACTACCGAGCCCACAGTAACAACATCTATCGGCGGCGGCGGTCAGGATACACCTGCCCTCACAGTAACAAAGGCAGGCGACGCAAACTGCGACGGCTTACTTGATATGTCGGATATAGTTCTTGTAATGCAGGCTCTTGCCAATCCGAACAGATACGGTGTAGGCGGCACAAGCGAAAACGCTATCACAAGACAGGGCGAGGTCAACGCAGACGTTGACAAGGCTTCTGAGGGACTCACACCAAGCGACGCATTAACTATCCAGAAGTTCCTGCTTGGACTTATAAAAAGCTTTTAAGACATAATTTACCATTTACCGAAACAGAGCCATGACGAGATGTCATGGCTCTGCTTCTTTTTATTCTGTTCGCTCCAGCAATTCCGTCAGCGCCCTCTCAAACTCCGCATCCTGCTGGGCAGTACGCTTGGAAAGTCCCTTTGTGCGTCCGCCGCTTCGGCGTATTTTTGCGGAGACTGCGCGGAATTCAAGGAGTCCCGAGATGTTCTCTTCGGTATAGCGCCTGCCGTCCTGATTCAGTACGACTGCCCGCTTGCTGAGGCACATAGCCGCAAGTCCGTAGTCCTGAGTTATGGCGATATCGCCCTCACTCACAAGGTTAACAAGGCGGAAATCAGCGCTGTCAGCGCCCTTGTCCACTATAATGGTCTCTGCGCCCTCGCGGTGTATGGAATGAGCTGTATCGCATATTATGGTACATTCTATGCCGTGCCTGACTGCCGCACGAACTGCGGCATCAACGACGGGACAGCCGTCGGCGTCTATAAATATCCTCATATCTGTCTGTTATGAACTCCTTATCAGTTTTCGGTATCAGTCAAAGAAAAAGCTCCTTAGCTATAAGGAGCTTTATGTATATCACTTGGACGATGAAGCGGAAAGCTTTTCAAGGAAAAGTATATCGTTGCGGTTGGCAGCTTTGCCCTCTGCAAGTGCAGCGACCTTTGCAGCAGTGATACCGCCTGCTCTTTTCACAAGAGCTTCCAGTCCCCTGAGAGACTCGCCTGTTTTTACCATGTTGTCTACAAGGAGCACACGCTTGCCTTTCAGTGCTTCAAGATCATCATCGCTGAGATAGAATCTCTGCTCTGTGCCTGTATTGGAAGCAGCTTCATTATTATCGTTCATGTAATGCTTTGCATATCTTCTTGCAACAATATAATTCTTGCGGCTCTGCTTGGACATCTCATACGCAAGAGGTATGCCCTTTGATTCCACAGTAAGAATAATATCGAAAGCGGGAGACTTATAAAGAAGTCTGCTCGCGCTTTCCTCAGTTGCCTCAACATTGCCGAAGCGGACAAATACCGATGCGTCGTTCTTAACGATATTGGTATAGTTCTCGGCATTTCTCTGTAGTCCCTCAAACTTCAGATTGAAGAACTCTGTCTTATCTGCATTCTTTATAGCAAGATTATTTCTGCGTATCGCCTTTGTGTCTCTCATTGGCTTTGGCTCCTGAACCAGGAACTCATAGCCGTTCTCCTCAACGAGAGCCTTGATATCGTACTCCATTTTCAGCGGGATACCAAGCTCCAGACACTTGTCGATGATATCCTTTATCCATTCAAACTCTATGGGCTGAACATCGGCACCGATCTCGCTGCCAACAACTACCCATGTATTGTCCTTGCCGAAGGTCTTTACAAGCTCGTCCAGATGAACAGGCTCGATGTATTCAAGGACAGGCTGGTATACGACACAGGCAGTAATGCGGTGAGCCTTTGTTTTTTCGATGAGCTGCGGGATACGGTCGGTGCAGTCGTTCTTATCTACTGTGCAGGAGATAACCACGTTCTTCAGGTCTGTATCCACAGGGATAGTGCTCAGGTCTATGCCGTTGGGACGCTTGGTAACGAGCTGGAAGGTATCACAGCACTTGCCGCTTCTGCGCTTCACTCCATTGGCAGCGATTATCTGTTCAAGGATATTTGCCTGCCACTCGGGCTTCCAGCAGCCGAAATCCGACATATAAGTCAGGAACCAGTCGATAGGATTGTCGCTCTCAATGTTGAACAGCTCAGGTATGCTGTTGCCGTCGGCGTCCTTTGTTATCTTGTAGGGACCGCGGAAAACAGGCTTTCTGTAGCTGTCTGTGATAGCGAAATGCTCTACCACCTTCCTGCTGAAGCAGTAAGAACAGTTTATGGGGCAGCCCACAACAGGGCTGTACACCTTGGTATTAAGGTGTGTATCATGGTTGATGTCATTGAGGACACGCTTGAGTGCAATAAGGTGTCCGTCATAGTAAGCGCGTACCCTCTGTATCTGATTGAGGATAGCAGCACTGAGATCTTTATACTCTTCAAGTTCCTCTCTCACCGGGTATATCTCTACACGCATCTTGTTGTAGTCATACCCCTTGAAGTTGATATAAAAGATGTTCATAAGCCTGTTTATTACCTCAGGCTTTTCTATCATTGTAATAATGCCCGCAGACGGAGCATCTGTGTAATAATCTTCTATTCTCAGCATAAAACACCTTGCCTTTCACATTCTTCTTTTTCTTTTTTCACATTATGTCTGATGACGGCTTATGAAATACAAGTGTTTCTGCTTTTATTTTTGTAATTATATCTGAAACTATTGAAAAATCCACTTTAAGCCCCCCGTTTGATCTGATCTTCTTTCAGTTCTCTTTTATACTTATAGTAAGTATTGTTAGAAAGTCCGATCAGCTTCATACACTCTTTGTCAGAGAGTGCTCCCTCAAAATCCTTGCTCAGCTTTATTATAAGTGGTTTGACAGCCTTGCTTTTTTTGGTCTCGTGAACAGTCCCCTTTACAGTACCGATCTGTTTGCCGTTTATGCGTGCAGTTTCGATCCCCTCACTGGTACGCTGGCTCAGATCCCTGACTTCCTTTTCCGACTGTTCAAAGGCTTTGTAAATATCCTGCTCGATCTTATTCATAATGAAATGATCGACAGCTGTCATAACTCCCTTTAGAAGGTTATTTGTTGCCTCATCTTCCGATGAAACAGAGAGACAAATAACACCGTTCATAGCCTCTCGGTAGGACTCGGTGTCAATATGCCGCTCATTCAGGAAAACGAGCTTTATGTTTTTGTAAACGAGCTCCTTATACAAGGCGAAGCTCTCACCGGCGTTTCTGCTCATTCTGCTGATGCTGGAAAAGACTATGACATCGTTTTCTTTAAGCTTTTGCAGAAGCCTGTCCCATTGGGGACGCTTCACAGATGTTCCCGAATAAGCCTCCTCAACAATGACTGCTTCCGGGAATGCCGCCTTAATATTTCGTTTCTGTCTCTCGATCGACTGCCTCTTGGTGCTTATGCTACAGTATCCATATACCATAATTTTACCTTTCCTCGAGTGGCGGTGCAACAAGAAATACCACGATTCTTCAATATTTCTGACGTAATTGGTTACATAACAAATAGTAATTTTATGCTTATCGATGTAAAAACTTACAGGAGCATATGAGCTCCGAACTATATCATTCGATAATAGATATAAGTATTATACCATAATTCAACAAAAAAGTCAACGATTTTGATAGAATCTGCGATACGTTATTTTTAATATAAAACACTCCATAATCAGGCGTATAATCATACACATTTTATAATTATTTTTTCACAGATCATTTACAATCCACAGTAAAAATGCTATAATATGTGTGCAGAACTCATTTTGCCCAAAGGCAAAACAATATCCCTTTCACAGATAATCAGGAGATAAAAATGAAGATCGTAATCGCTATAGATTCCTTCAAGGGCAGCCTTTCCTCCATGGAGGCAGGAAATGCCGCAGCAGAGGGAATAAAACGCGTTTTTTCCGACGCAGATACTGTTGTAAGTCCTGTCGCAGACGGCGGCGAGGGCACTGTTGAAGCCCTTGTATCGGGACTTAACGGACACTTTATCGAGGCTGAGGTCACCGATCCCCGCGGAAAGCCTATCAAGGCAAGCTACGGCATACTTCCCGACAATACTGCTGTCATCGAAATGGCTGCCGCTTCGGGACTTACTATGCGTACTTTCTATATAGACGCTCCCATGTATAACACTTCCTACGGTACAGGCGAGCTTATACTTGACGCCGTCAAGCGCGGCTGCCGAAACTTTATCATCGGTATAGGCGGAAGCGCCACCAACGACGGGGGTATCGGCTGCCTGCAGGCTCTCGGCTTTGGTATGCTGGACAAAAACGGACAGCAGGTGGAATACGGTGCAAGGGGGCTTTCGCAGCTCGTCAGCATCACCGATAACAATGTCCCGCCTGAGCTCAGACAGTGCCGTTTTAACGTCGCCTGTGACGTTACCAACCCGCTCTGCGGCGATAATGGGTGCAGCGCAGTATTTGCTCCTCAAAAGGGAGCCTGCGGAACGTCCACAGTTATTATGGATATATGGATGCGCGAATATGCCGAGCTGACAAAAAGCTATAATTCAGCCGCTTCTCCCGATACGGCAGGTGCGGGAGCAGCAGGCGGCATGGGCTTTGCCCTGATGTATTACCTGAACGCCGAGCTCCAGTCGGGAGCAGACCTTATCACGAGACAGACAAGGCTGGAGGAATACATACAGACCGCAGATATGGTCATTACAGGCGAGGGCTGTCTCGACAGCCAGACCGCTATGGGAAAAGCTCCCTCAGCAATTGCAAGGACAGCCAAGAAATACGGCAAGCCCGTTATTGCATTCTGCGGCTCGGTGCGCAAGGGTGCGGAGCTGTGCAACACCAGCGGCATCGACGCTTACTTCCCTGTGCTGCGCAGCGTTTGTACACTTGAGCAAGCTATGGACAAGTCCGCTGCATGCAAGAACCTTGCCGACACTGCGGAACAGGTTTTCAGAGCAATAAAGCTGTTCAAATAAGGCATAAATATCAATGGCGGTATTCCCCATACGGGAACACCGCCATTTTCATTTTCGGTTTTCAGCATTATCACATCAGGTAAAGATGAGCGCTCCGCTGCTCTCCATCATTCCGAGGAGGAAATACCGCGCTTCCTCGCGGAGCTCGGGCTTAGCCATGTAATACATATAGGTCTCCACCTTATTCAGTGTGCTGGCAGTCCTGCCCTCTATCTTGAACTGCTCAAAGCCCATGGGAACGTACTTCTCCCATATAGCCTCGGGAGAGATATGTGTTTTCAGTTCCTTGATATCGAAGATGCTGCGCTTGGAATAGGGACAGGCTGTGAAATGGTTGGGGTCGTATTTTTCAAGGTCAAATGGCACGTTGGGGTACTTCTTTATGTGATTGCAGAAGGCTATCTGCTGTCGGCTGATGTCCTTGTAGTGCTGTAATCTGCCCTTACATTCGGGCTGACAGCAGGCGTTCACAAGGAGCTCTATATCCTTTTTCCGCGGAAGCGTTTCAAGGATATCGAACTTATTGTTCAGGTCGTAATCCGCAACCACAACATGATAATCCTTTTCAAGCTCTGCAAGGAGAGCTTCCTTTGAGTCAAGGCGCTTGCAGGTGGAGCTGGTCAGCTTGTACTGCGGATACTCCCTGCGGATATAGTCCTCCAGTATGGATGACGCAACTATCACCTCGTTCATGCCGCTGCCTGCAAGGTGGAGCATCATGTTGCAGCGCTCATCGCTGAGATGCTTCTTTTCAAGCATTATATTCGTAAATGTAAAACGCAGTGGGATACCGCGGTCATTGAACTCCTTTATGACCGCCTTCATGTAGTTCTTATCGGTATTGCCGCCCTGAGACCTGCCGCCGTTCCAGAGACAGGGCGGAAAGACTCCGTATACGGAAGCTATCTCAACGCCCTCGCGGAAGAAGTCGGGACGGTTTTTAAGCATTTCCGCAAAGAGCAGATTGAGCTTGAAGCTCCCCGAAAAATCGGGAAGATGAAAACGTACTCTCATAATTATTCTCCTATTGTAATATCCGAAGCAAATTGATATATACATTATATCATTAAAAAGCGAAAATAGCAACAGACGCAGAAAAAAACTGCCGAAACCGATTCCTTGACAAAATCGGAGATATATAGTATCATTTTTCTGAAAAACGTGACACTCGGGCGTCCTCTCTTGAATGTTTACAGTGAAAGCACGTTTTCCATGGAACACTTTCAGAAAGGAGGAGATCTATGACGGGCAAGGAATACTCAAAACTATATCAGGAATCCCGTGACAAAGCCTACGACGCGATCTTTGAAGAATACTGCAATTACGTTTATGCTATAGTTTACAACAGACTACGGGGAGTTGCTTCACGGGAGGATATAGAGGAATGTGTAAGTGATATCTTTGCAGATGTTTTCTTCGGATATTCTCCGCAGTCAGCTGTCAAAGAGGATATGAAAGGCTATATAGGCACAGTCGCAAAGCGCCGCGCCATAAACGCTTTTCACAGCCTTACCGCAAGGCAGAAGCATTTTTCGGAGAATAACGAGGACGAGCTTATCAGTATAAGCTCTGATAAGGATATCGAAGCCGATTCCGACAGGACAGAGACCAGAAGCGTTTTGCTGAGCAAGATAAACGAGCTGGGCGAACCCGATTCAACGATCATACTCCAGAAATACTATTACGACCGCTCCTCGGCAGAGATAGCAGAAATGCTCTCCATGAAAGCCTCAGCCGTTAGAATGAGGGCGGCAAGAGCCCTTGAAAAGCTGAGAAAACAACTTGCAAAAAACGGTATCACACTGTAAGGAGATGAGTAATATGAAAGAAATGCGTGGTTTTGATATGCTGGATAATGCAGACGACAGAACAGTTGACCTCCTTTCCGAGGTACCTGTTCTCACGAAAGAAGAAAAAGAGAGGATGCTGGCTATGAGTAAGAAAAAGCTGGACAAAATGAACAGAGAAAGCAATATAAACATAATCAGTGACGAATTTGAAGTAAGCGGCGTTGAGCGCTACAAGCGCCCGAAATGGCGCATATTCACTACGGCAGCAGCCTGCCTGCTCCTTGTGGGCGGAATCGGCGGTACTGTTTTCGCCATGAGCAGAAACAGCGGCGCTCCATCACAGCAGCTTGCCGAGGTGGATGATACTACCGCAGAGCCATGGACGGAGCAGGACCTGCTAACCACAGAGGCACTGCCCGAGGTCAGTGATGAGGAACGGGATATTGCAAAGCAGCTCCTTGCCGATCTGGAAACACTGGACACCCTTGCAAGCGGGATACCTGTTGGTTTTGATTTCAAGACCACCGAGCCCTGTGCCATCATTATAGACGATGACAATGACACAAGCTACAAGCAGATAGAGGGCATTGACTCCCTTGACGGCATAAGAGAGCTTATGGATTCCACCCTTGCAGAGCCTGTTATCCTTGAATATGAGTATAAGCTCTTTGACGGAGACAGACCTGTGTTTATCGAAAAGGACGGCAATATCCTCTTCACCGATAAGCATACAGATCACCGCTTCTATTTTGAGGGTGAGCCTGAGGTCACAAAAAGCGATGACGGCAGCGGACTTGTCATAGATACCGATAACAGAAGCGACAAGGGCAGAGAGCACGTTACCTTCAAGGCAGTCAATGTGGACGGCAAGTACAAGATAAACAACTATTCCACATCTATGGGCTATGCAGCCTCAGACGAAAACCTCAACGAGGAAGCCGATCCTATGGCTATTGCATATCAGGCAAAAATAGCTCTCAATGATGTGTTTAAAGTTTGCGCTCGCATTGATGTCGAAGTTGACCCAAACGACTGTATGGCTGACGAATCTCTTGAAAACATCTTTGATGCAGATGATGAAAACGCTCAGGAGCTCTTTGATGATTGGAAAACATACTATGTGGATTATTACAGAGTTACAGACTCACGTTTCAGTTCAATGGACGATGTAGTTGACTATGTCTCAGACCGAGTATGCGGAAAATTCAAAGAGGCTATGATAAACGACATAAAGGGCGGCTACTGTACAAAAGGAGATCAGCTCTACTGCCTGCAAAATGGCACTATCGACGACATTAAGCCCTTTGACTTCACCTCAAAGACTGAGATAGCCGACAAAACAGACTCGTCAATGACTGTTGAGACCTCCTTTATTGTAAACGGCGAAGAAGCTCCATTCTATATAGACCTTTATCTCGTTGAAGGCAAGTGGAAGATAGCAGATTACCGCTTCTGACATTATAACACAAAAAGCTTCCGAAAGTATCATCTTTCGGAAGCTTTTTTATTATTCATGCTGTTTCAGAGGGGATCAGTCCTCTTTTCTGCGTGCCATAAGCATTGCGGCTCCGCCTGCTGCTATAAGTACAACTGCGCAGGCAACGGCTGTTTTAGCCGAGTTGTTACCTGTCTGTGGGAGATCTCCGCTGTTTACAGTTGTTGTGCTGTCTGATACAGAAGTTGTTGATGAAGCTGCTGTAGTTGATGTGCTTGCTGCTGATGTAGTGGTCGTTGTAGTATTTGAAGTTGTAGTTGTAGTAGTTGTTGTGGTGGTAGTTGTAGTTGTTGAAGATGCAGGATCGTTCTCGGTCTTCTTGCCGTAGAACTCACTGAAAAGCGCACTGAGTCTGCTGAAATTGTAGACCTCGGAGAAGTCCTTTGTACCGTCAGCATTTAACTTTACAAGATCATAATCAGGCTTTATGCCTGCGTCAATGGAATTGCCGTCCTTGTCAGCAAACTTGAGACCTGACGAGATAGTGAAGAACATACCGTCAGCTGTTGCACGGTGGCTTATTGCACAAGTACCGCCGCCGCTCTTTTCACCTACAAGCATTATGCCTGTATCCTTTGCCAGTGACGGCATAAGGTTAGCACACGAGAATGAAGCATTGGAAGTGATAAGTCCGAATCTGAGATCGGTACTGAAAGCCTTGTCCTTATCGTCATAGGCTTTGTCAAGGTTCTTGTCGGCAGTATATTTTATCTTGTAAGCAGGAGAGCTTGGTCCCATGTAGACAGTTACACTGTCAAGGTCATTTATAAGGCTCATCATATACTCTGCAACACCAAGTGAACCGCCGGGATTCGTACCGAGATCGATAACAAAATTCTTTATTGCAGGATCGGCATCTGCCTTTGAAACACAGGTATAGAATTCGGAGATAAGATCCTGGGGCAGCTCTCCGTTATGGTAATAATATGCATTCCATTTGTCGGAAGCATCTTCAAACATTTCAAAAGAGAATACAGCAGTATCGCCCTTTGAGAAATAAGTGGATTTTGTATACTTTTCAACTGTATCCGCTGTTTTTTTCATTTCTTCTCTTGCTGCCTCAGCACACTTCGAGCTCATATCATCGTTGGCATATTCTGCCTCCCATCTCATGGCGTCCTCGGGCAGACCCACTTCATTCAGCTTCTCCACAACTTTAGCAGTGAATTCGGTTTTAGGCTGTAACATTATCTCTGTGAAGAAGGTATGTCCGCCGTCCCATAAATAATCGTTCAGAAGCTCAAAACCTGCACAGTATTCATATACATCCTCGGAAAGGAGCAGCTCCCTTATTTTCCTTGTACCGTCACTGGCATTTGAGAGCATTGCGTCAAAGCCGCTCTCGGCAAGAAGATCGTTGTACTTGAATCTTCCCGGATAGCCGTAGTTATAGTCGATAGCAAAGCATAATTCATTGTAATTGTACTCTGCAAGATCCTTTGGACGTCCGTTTTTGTACTTCTCGGTGAAATTCGCAATATGCTGCGGAGTATATATAACTGCACTTCTTGAATAGCCAGACATGAGATGACCGCAGAAATAAAGCTCGTCATCAACGATCTCAGCCTCATTGAAAGAATACTCATAGAAATCGCACAGGGTCTGTACAGGCCACCATATATCATTGTCACCGCTGCGGAGGTCTATTTTATAATCCGCAAGCTCAAAAGTCATCTCTTTGTTCTCGTCCTCTTCATCAGAAGAAGCGTTCAGTGCGATGTGTTCTGTCTCCGTGATATATGTAAATATTTCAGAGCTTTCACTTTCCACCGCATATTGAGGTGCAAGGAATCTTGCCATATCATCTGACGATACGGTATCCTTGGTCACGTCGATAGTACCAGTAGCGCCTACAGGCACCTTTACTTCATAAGTCCCGTCGTTCTTATCGGTTATCACAAGCTCCTGATCAAGCCAGCAGCTGTAATAGTCTGAGAGCTTTATGTAGGGGACATTGGGCATATCATTGTAGTATCGGCATTCGAGTTCCCTGAGATCTTCGTCCGAATATAGATGTGCTGTTATTTTTCCTGTTGTGAAGTCACTTGCTTCTTCCGCAAAGGCGTTCATTGCTGTGAATGCGCCTGAGCTTATAAGTACGGAAAGTGCAGATAGTCCTGCGATCGTTTTTTTTGTGTTCATTATCATTCTCCTTGATAGTTTTTTAACAGCCCTCTGCTTAAAAACAAAGCTGCTTCTTTTTATAAAGCCGCTTTCATTCAAAGCTGAACAGCTGCCTTTTCATTATATCATATAATCAATAAAATATCAAGCTCCGCGGAAAACTTATCTTTTTTTGCTTCACAACAAAAAAGCAGCCGTTTTTCACCGTCTGCTTTACTGTGTATATTTTGCCTCTTCGGGCTTTTTTCTTCCGTGGAATATTTCTTTCTGAATATAAAGCTGCTCATCTGCCTGCGCTATAAGCTGTGTCGCGGTCACTGCTCCCGAGCGGCACTCCGCAGAGCCCGTACATACCGATATGGT
The DNA here is from genome assembly GCF_000526795.1 of Ruminococcus flavefaciens AE3010. Lineage (NCBI taxonomy): Bacteria > Bacillati > Bacillota > Clostridia > Eubacteriales > Oscillospiraceae > Ruminococcus > Ruminococcus flavefaciens. The sequence continues at coordinate 3,334,890 of NZ_JAGT01000001.1, read as the reverse complement.
CGGCACAAGATCGGCACATCTTGCCCTCATCGTGTTGACCTCATTCTGTATAGCCTCCTGCACCTGTGCTTCGTCATTGGTTATCAGCACGAATTCATCGCCGCCATACCTTGCGCAGAAGCCGTGTAGCCTGTCCGAAACATTGTGAAGAGCGTCCGCCACAAGCTGGAGCGTCCTGTCGCCAACAATATGACCGAATTTATCATTGACCTGCTTGAAGTCGTTGACATCTATCATATATATCCTGAATGGCTTATCCTCGGAGGCATTGTGTATCATGTCCTGTAAGAATATCTCCATGCGTCTGCGGTTGTTGAGCCCTGTGAGAGCATCGGAGTATATCTCACTGTTCTGTATCTCAAGAAATGCATAGTGTATGGGCAGGAATATTCCCAGTGAAACGATCGGCGTAAGGGGCAGCATGCCCTCAAGTATCGCTGTTGCCGACGGTATTATGATAAACAGCAGGGGCAGCCTGTATTCCTTTCTGACCTTGACCTGCTTGTTTTTGAAGCTCTGTGCAAAGGAGTATATGCCGCTGCCGAAAAGCTGTAAAAAGGTAAAGAGGATATGGACGATGTACCCGTCAGCGAACTGAAAAATGCCTTTTTCATCAATATAGAAATAAAAGCCTGTAAAAACAGATATTATGACGAGCAGAGCGTCAGCAGCCGCCACAGCATAATGTATCCACATCAGCAGCTTCATGTTCTTCGATTTATTCTGGTCAATACGGTAAATAACGAATATGCACCAGCCCAGCGTCAGAAGCGTTACTGCCACCAGTCCCACAGCATTTGCCGCCTTATTGAGAGCGTCGTTGAATGGTATAAGTCCGCCCTGTCCCAGCGCCCAGAATACGTCACTTAAAAGGTATATTATGAAAAACATTGCCATTCCTCTGAAATGGCGCATCTGGAGCTGTGTACCAACGTTTTTGTTGGCTTTGATGATAATGCCTATGGAAAATAAAATGCAGAATATCTCGGTTATTGCATATGAAATATAAAGCGCAGAATTCTCCATACGATCACCTTCTTCATATAAATCCCTGAAATATTTTATACACGGTGTCTATGAATATATGATAGCATATATTTTTTCGCAGTTATTGCATTTTTTGTAAATTGTTTTCAGCTCCCCGCATCTTTGTAACATCACACAATTAAGAGGGCTGCACTTTGTAGGAAACATCAATGGGAAGAATATAAAAAGCAGTTCGGAACGAACTGCTTTTTTACGTTATTTTATGGTTCCCGCCTTGTATGCGTCAAGGAGCTGCCGCAGATCGGCGATCTTGTCAAGTATCTCCTCGCCCTTGTCCGTATCGGAGATATTCGCACGGCGATCAAGCTTCTCCACAAGATGTATTGTGGGAGTGTTACCGCTCTCCCCTGCCACAAAGGGCTTGTGCTCGGCAAGATTGAGACTGTGGGAGTCGTATATGAGGGTATAGCCCGCAATACCTGTTGTGGACTGATAAGCCTTGGAGATGCCGCCGTCGATGACAAATAGCTTGCCCCCTGCCTTTACAGGGCTTTCGCCGTTCTTGATCTTAACGGGAACATGTCCGTTTATGATATGTCCCTTTTGCGGGTCAAGTCCGAACTGCTCCAGCAGCGACATACAGACCTCAGCGCTTTCCGAGAATGTATAGTAGGAGTTGTAGTTCTCGGTATGCAGGGAGTTGTCAGCAAGAAGCCCCCGCTCAAAGAACGCCATTTTGTCCTTGCCGTAAAGGGGCGACTTAGGTCCGCACCAGAGATACCACATGAAGTCTCCTGCGTATTCCTTTTCCGCACCGCTTCCGAAATATGCCTGATTTACCAGCTCTCCCAGCTTGTCCAGAAGCGCCTTTCCCGAATACTGCTTACCGCCGATATTCACGCTCTGGAGCTGTCCGCTTTCGTCCATGGGGATACAGCCGTGGAACAGCAGATTATTGTTGCAGGTCTTGTACATGGCTCCCTTTGCGTATATGAAGCGGATATGCCTTTGCAGCTTTTCACTGTGTCTGAAAGATGCCTTCAGCACATTCATAAGCTCTGCCTCGCCCTCCGAGAGAGTGAGGGGCGACTTGGGATCCACTGTGGGGAAGCTCCTGTCAAGGAGCTCATGCTCCCTGCCTTCTATGGTCACAGTACCCTTTGCAAAATCCGTTCTGCCAAAGATATCGCGGTCTGTCATTTCCCACTCGGGGTGCTTGGCTATGAGCTGTCCCTCCAGCTTCATCTGTATAACGGTTATTGCCTTGTGCATTTTAGCGGCAAGCTTCAGGTCAACAGGGTCGTAGATATTGTCGTCGAGAGCATTGGGCATATAGAGACTGCAATCGTCATTCTCGTAGGTCTCTGCGGCAAATACCGCAAGTGCGCGGAGATTGAGTCCGTAGCCGTCCTCAAGGACGTCAAAATTATTGTATCTCATGGCTATGCGGATAACATTGGCTATGAGAGCAGGATTACCTGCGGCAGCTCCCATCCATGAGATATCGTGGTTGCCCCACTGTATATCAACGTCGTGCATTTTCATAAGCTCGTCCATTATAACATCGGCACGGGGACCTCTGTCGAAGATATCACCTATGATATGAAGTCTGTCTATGCAGACCGACTGTATGAGCTTGCACAGGGATATGATGAAGGTCTCCGCAATGCCTGTGCTGATTATGGCGCTGATTATCTCATCATAGTAGTAGTCTTTGTTTACGTCGTCGGTGACGTTGAGGAGCTCGTCCAGTATGTACACCATATCCTCGGGGATACGCTTGCGTATGCGTGAGCGTGTGTACTTGGCGGATACAGTCTCACATACAAGTATAAGGCGGTAGATGCTGAGCCTCTTCCACTCGTCGGAAAGCTCCCCGCTGTTGGTGAGCCGCGCTATCTCCTTTTCGGGGTAGTATATGAGCTCCGCAAGCTTTTCGCGGTCAGCCGCGGAAACGGTCTTGCCGAGGACAAGGTCTGTCTTTATCTTTATCATACCCGAAGCGCTCCTGAGCATATGCAGAAAGGCTTCATACTCCCCGTGGATATCGCTGAAAAAGTATTCCGTGCCCTTGGGAAGGCTTCGTATCGCCGAAAGGTTGATTATCTCACTTGCGGCGCTCTCTATGGTAGGGTACTCCTTTGCAAGAAGTCTGAGGTATTTTATATCCATATCATCACTCCGTTCAGAGCTGTTTGCAGCCCATGGAAATATATTACTATTATAACAAAAAAAATCACAAATAGCAAGAAGTACATATATAAACCATAGCAGCCGTTTTTGCAGGCAGACCACTTGACTTTTTATCCGTTATGATATAAAATATATGCATTATACTATGATGCAGGGGGGGGAACAGGATCATGCCACATTCATCCGGAGGAGGCTCTCATGGAGGCGGCTCTCACGGAGGACACCACGGAGGCAGTCATTACAGCGGTTACCGCAGCAATTCATACAGTCACCGAAGTGCAACAAGCCGCCGCAGGACCTCTTATCACACGCGCAGATATGTCTATTACCACAGGAATACACCGAATTATGTTTACGCAGGCTCTGATTTCAAGCCCGGATTCACTGTGTTCAAGGTGCTTTTTATTATTATTATCCTTGCCGCAGGCTTTTTCCTGCTGAGAAGGGCTATACCTCACGTACCTAAGTACAGCGATCACAAAATTGTTATAAAGGACGAGGTAAACGTTATCGGCAATAAAGATGACATCATGCCCGAGCTGGAAGCGTTCCAGAAAAAAACGGGGATAACTCCGTCGATAATTACTATACCGAACGAGAAATGGATGAGCGGCTATGCCTCACTTGAGGATTACGCCTATGACAGGTACCTTTCAGAATTCAGCGACGAAATGCACTGGCTCATCGTTTATTCGCAGCCCGATATAAAGCAGAGCAAGCGCATGTACTGGTACTGGGAGGGCATGCAGGGAGATAATACCGACAATGTACTTACTTCGTCATACACAAAGCATTTCAACAGTCTCTTTCAGGCATATTTAAGCGATAACGAAAGCTTCGACACCTCAGTTGCAAGGTCTTTCAATTATCTCACTAATAATATTTCAATGGCACCTGATCCTGTTGATCTTATCGCACCTATACTTCTGTTTCTGTTTGCCGTGATATTGCTTATCCGTATGACGTACCATGCTGTCAAGTACAGAAAGATCGCTCCTGCTCCGCCGGGATCCGATACGGACGAATATACAAGCATCTTACAGGACGGCAATGAAAGCTTTCCTGCCTATGATCCAAATAAATACTTGAATACCTACAGCGGCGGCGCAGCAGATTCCATGCCGTCCTTGGACGGTCTTGCTCCGACAGCAGACACCAGCAATTCGGAACGATTGGTGAACTGTCAGTACTGCGGCTGTTCATTTACAGCAAAGCAAGACAGATGTCCTTTCTGCAACGCAAAACGTTAATATATACAGTTCAAAGGCGGGTATGATACCCGCCTTTTTTACTGCACGGGGTTCTTTTGGGCGGCACACTTCAGTCATATTGCACACATCAACAGTTGCACCGCGCCATCTAATTGTATTATCTTACAATTCGTTGCTTTATGTATTGACATATCTGTTTTAACTGTGTATACTGTGTATATACAGTAAAGACTGCATGAACAGTTCTGCTTCAAGAGGTGATGTTTTGAATATATTCATTGATAATAAAAACGGCGCTCCCATTTATGACCAGATCTACAATCAGATAAAAAGCAGTATCATAAACGGAGAGCTTAAAGAAAACGATCCGCTGCCGTCCATACGAAATCTTGCAAAGGACCTGCGCATAAGCGTGATAACTACAAAACGAGCGTATGACGAGCTGGAACGGGAGGGCTTCATATACACGCTGCCTGCCAAGGGCTGCTTTGTAGCTCCGAAGAACACCGAGCTCCTGCGTGAGGAGAACCTCAAAAGGATAGAGGAGCTCCTGACGGAAGTCCGACAGCGCGCTGCCTCATGCAGCCTTTCCACAGACGATATAATCGATATGTACAAATACCTCAGCGAAAACTAAAGGAGATGTTTTTATGAACGCTTTAAGCATCAATAATCTTACAAAAAAATACAACGGCTTTACACTTGACAATGTTTCGTTTTCACTTCCCCAGGGCTGTATCCTCGGACTCATCGGTGAGAACGGCGCAGGAAAAAGTACAACTATACGTTCTATCCTCGGTTCCATAAAGTACGACGGCAGCATAGAAGTCCTCGGGCAGCCTATCTCCGCGGAGCTGAAAAACCGCATCGGCGTAGTTCTTGATGAGGTGGGATTCCCCGATAAGCTCAACGCCTACGACATCAACAAGATAATGAAGAATATGTTCACCAACTGGGACGAAAAGGTATACCGTGAATATATAAGCAAGTTCAGCCTGCCCGAGAACAAGGCTTTCTCGGATTTCTCAAAAGGCATGAAAATGAAGCTTGGCATCGCAGTTGCCCTTTCGCATCACGCTGAACTGCTCATACTCGACGAGCCCACAAGCGGACTTGATCCCCTTGTAAGAGACGAGATAATCGATATTCTCAATGACTTTACCCGTGAGGAGAACCACTCAATACTTATCTCGTCACATATCGTGAGCGACCTTGAAAAGCTCTGCGACTATATCGCCTTTATGCACAAGGGCAAGCTTATGCTATGCGAAGAAAAGGACAATCTGCTTGAGCAGTATGTATTTATCAATACCACCGAAGAACAGCTTGCAGAGCTGGACGAAAACGCTGTCAAGGGCAAACGCTCCAACAAATGGAGCACAGAGGCTATCGTTGACAAAAACATGATACCTGCTTCTTTCACTACAAAACCCGTTTCAATAGAGGATCTGTTCGTATTTATGGCTAAGGAGGAAAACTAAAATGATGAAAGGTTTAATTACAAAGGAAATCATTGTACTAATAAAGAACAACAAAATGCAGTTTTTATGCCTGCTCATGTTTGTGGTGCTGGGAGTATTCATGAAGAGCCCCGCATATATCATGTTCATACCCTTCCTTTTCCCCATGCTGGTAAAGCAGGGACTTACCGTTGACGAAATGAGCAAGTGGGACAAATACTCAGAATGCTTCCCCGTTGACAGAAAGAAGATCGTTTCTTCAAAGTATATAGTTGTGCTTTTTGCAGCTGTGATATCATCAGTAATGGCACTGGCATCATTTCTTCTCATAAACATCATAAACAAGGATAAGGTACTGAGCCTTAATGATATAACTGTATATCTTACTGCGGCATCTTCAATTTCCATTATTCTCCCTGCATTTATGTATCCCTTTGATTTCAAATACGGCACAGCCAAGGGCAGAATCGTTTATTTTATTCTGACAGGTATTGCCGTTGCAGGTTTATCTTCAGCATTTATGGGAGCTGATATTGCCTCATACGTATCTAAGCTGACTCAGCCCATACTTATTGCAGCTATCTTTGCAGCTGCTCTGATACTGTTCACGGTGTCATGGTTCATTTCCGCAAAGATCTACGAAACAAGAGAGATATGACCTGCGGCTCCCTGTTCCGAAAAGGACAGGGAGCTTTTTTATGCCCCCCTGCTCCGCCAATAAACAGCAATATCCGCTTCACACTATCAAATCTCAACAATTATTAGCTTGCTTTGTTACAATATATGATGTAAAATTATTATAATGGGTAATTATATCATGTTTTTTTATTTTTTCTTTAGGGGTGTTTTTATGACATTCAGGATATTTAAACGCACTGTATCCGCGGCAGCTGCCGCCATGTGCTTTATGGCTGCTGTACCCGCTGTACCGCTCAGTGCAAGTGCCGAATCACACAAGCTCATTTCCTATGAGGGCTATGACTATGAATACTGGGCGGACTCTGATGAAAGCACGGTCACCTTTGATATTGATAAAAAAGGCGGCTTTGATGCCTCATGGAATGCATACGGAAACTGCTTCATGTCAAAGGGTCTCATAGAGCAGGCGCCTGCTTCCAATAACTACAAGATAGACTATGACCTGTCCATAAACTTCGGACCTGTGCAGAATGCGACGGCAGAAAACGCCTGCACATATGTATGCGCTTACGGCTTTTTGAAGCAGCCTACGGCGGAGTTCTTCTTTACGGACTACGATTCGGACATTTCACGCTATGAGAATACCGAATACTTTACCCCGATGGGCAGCGTCGACATTGACGGCAAGACCTATGATCTATACAGCCAGAAAGTAAGCATGCATACTATCAACGGCGCTGTTTCATACACCAGATATTTCAGTGTACGCAGGGGCGGAGAGATGAAAGACCGCTACGAGCTGGGTCAGAGCTGGGGCTCCGAGACCGAGTACAGCGACTATTCGGGTGAGATAGATATTGGTGCACAATTCGACGCTCTTGAAAAGCTGGGCGAAAAAATAGGCGACCTTGACAGGGTATCCCTCAATGTGGAGTCCTACAGAAGCAGCGGAGAGGTCAAGCTCAAAAGCTGTGACTTTACGGAATATACTCCCGCCAATAGCGGTATACAGACAAAGGGCACCTTTGAAAAGAACGGCGGCACCTATACCTACACATCATCGTGCAGACCCAGCAAGGTGGATATGAAGATCAATACCGTCACCGACGACAAGGAATTCGACTACAAATGGCAGGGCGGCTCAAACACTATCACCAAGACGTTTTTCAACGAGCCTGTAAAGATCGGAGCCAATGACCTCATACTTTTCAAGGAGGACTACTCTTTTGAACTGAACGGAGATGACAGCTCCGACAACAGCTTCAGCGGTATCCTCGAAATGGAGCTGAACGACTCCCAGAAACTCTGTCTCGTCGATACGGGAACGGATATCAGTCAGGAGAAGATCAGTTCATATTACAAGGAAAAGGGTATAGTTCCCACAGTGAAAAATACAGCATCCCCTGCTCAGACAATAACTCTTTCGGGAGCATTATACGACACCGAAAAACAGGTAATGAGCGTTTATCCCTTCACCTATATGTTTAAGGACGGAAATAAGGAATACACTGACTACTGGTTGACGATCTATCCCAATGATATTTATTCATACAATGAAAACAAGCGCGAATTCAGCGGAAACAAGATACTCCCAGACCACTCCTACCGCAGCTATAATATCATTAAGATAGCAGATCTGCTGAAAGACCTGAGGGAGTACGGACTTGATGCAGATACCGTATATTCAGCTTCTTATACTTTAAGCTCCGAGAACTACAGCGGTTCACTTTCAGTAAATGCGCTGAAACTGGATATTTCCCGCTTCAACAGCGGCGGATATGATTTTTCTCCCGAATACTACGGTGAAAATAACTTTGACATAGACAGCAATAAAAACGGTCTGTTTGATTTCAGCTGGAACAACACAAAGTACGGAGCTTGTACTGCTATGGCAGAAAAGCACTTTGACGGCAGCGGTCTTGACCTTTCAAAGGTAAAGAGCATTGTTGCTGATTACAGCGTAACTGTGGATTCGGTGCAGGTATACGGGGTCAAAAACGATAATACAGCTGTTTATTTACGCGGAAAGCTCCCCCTGTCAGACGGTGCAAGAAGCGAATTCTATATCGACCTTGCATACCTCGGAAACAACGCTGACCTTAAAAAGCAGGTCAAGCTTATCCCGTCCGCATTTTCGCTCAAGGATAACGACAAAGAATATGAGCTTTACTTCAACCCAAATGATTATCCCAGCGGCTTCTGCGTTTCGGGATTTGTCAGCGATATAAATGAACTTGTTCATCAGTACTGGAGCCTTGAACACGAGCCTCCTGTAAACGGTGAAGCCCCCGCATCATTCAGCGGCTCTGTAGACATCACCAAGCATATCGCCAAATACAAAGCAACAGGAGACCGTGATGCCTTCGGTATTATCAGCGACCTTGCTTTATGCGCTGAGGCTTACCGCTCTGTGGGTACTGTTTCGGTCGACAAGTTCGATATAACCGTTACTTACAACGACGGAACTGTTATGAAGTATACTCCCAGCGGAGCCGCAGCTCCTGAAAAAGATTTTCTGAAGGGCGATATAAACGGCGACGATGTATTCAGTATATCAGACGTGGTAACACTTCAGCAGTGGCTTATCGGCTCACGCAATGTATGGGTGAAAAATCTTGAAGCCGCCGATCTCAACAGCGACGGCAGCATCGATATATTCGATCTCTGCGAGATGAGAAAGGCTGTGCTCCAAAAGATCACATTTCCTGTTGCCGTATCTATCAACGTAAGAGGCGGATACGCAGGAGTAGACAGAGAATGGAAGGTCTATCGGGAAGACGATAAGTTCATTCTGTATTTCAAGAATATAAAAAACAGCACGGACGCGCCCTTTACGGCAGAGATCACCGAAGAGGAATACCGTCAGATCATGTCTCAGGACTACGAAGTGAATATCGCTCCGCCTTTGGTTATGGACGGCTTCTACTATGATTCCGTTATCACCTATAAGGACGGCACGGAAAAAAAACACACAGTCAGATATGTCCGAGGCAGTCTGGATAATGGATAAGCTGCTGTCGAAATATAAATACAACGAAAATCTATAAAGTCAGATTGAAATTTTTCAAAAAGGTCTTGACAAACCGATCTTCATGTGATATAATCTGAACATAAGCTATGAGGAAGCCAAGCAGAGAATTGCCAATGTCTTCAGAGAGCCGACGGTGGGTGTGAGTCGGTGTTATGCAATGCTATGTATCCCTTCTGAGCCGGAGTGCTGAAAGTTATCAGTAAGCGTTCCCGTGATTCTGCGTTAATGAATAGGACTTGCTGGAGTCTGAAGTGGTGTTACGCAATAGCGGCACAATTTGAGTGGTACCGCGGGTGATCAAGTAATGATAACTCGTCTCAAAGAACATCTTTGAGACGAGTTTTTTGTTTTTACGGCATATTAAAGGAGCATCGGCACGTTCCAGCAGCAGCCGCTCTCCCCAATCTACTATATCTGAAAAGGAGCGATTATTATGAGCGAAATGACAAATCTACAGAACGCAGAAGTTAAGATCAAAGAGGTCGCTGAGCGTATTATCCGCCTGCGTGAAGATCTGGGCATATCCGCAGAGGAAATGGCTGCTGTGACCGACAATACCGTCGAGGACTACAAGAAGCTTGAAGCAGGCGAGCTTGACTTCAGCTTTACATTCATCTATAAGTGCGCAAACAGATTCAACGTTGAGATCACCGATCTCATGGAAGGAAGCAGCCCTGAGCTCAGCGGCTACACCGTTACAAGAAAGGGCGAGGGAGTGCCTATCGTCCGCAGAAAGGGCTTTGCCTACAACCGCCTTGCTTCCAAGTTCAAGAACAAGACTGTGGAGCCTTTCCACGTTGTTATCCCCTACTCAGAGGAAGCTCTCTCCGAGCCCATGCATATGGCAAGCCATGCAGGTCAGGAAATGGATATCGTTCTCAAGGGCACACTTCGTATGACAGTAGGCTCCCACACAGAGATACTCCATGAGGGCGACTGTATCTACTACGACAGCTCCATGCCCCATGACGAGATCGCTCTCGGCGGCGAGGACTGCGAGATATACGCATTTGTAATGGCTCCCCACGGCACATCGGGCATGTCCGAATACAAGGAGCACGTTGCAGAGCATCACCTCACAAATGTTGACAAGGCAGGTCTGCTCCACCCCGTTGCAGAAAAGTTCGTAAAGTGCGAGACCAATGAGGAGGGCATACTCAGCGCCGTTCACTTTGAAAATCAGGATAAGTTCAACTTTGCTTACGATATCGTTGACGCTATGGCTGAGAAATGCCCCGACAAGACCGCTATGATCTATGTTGACGTCAACAAGCAGGAGCGCCGCTTCACATTCAAGGATATCAAGAAGTACTCCTGCCAGGCTGCCAATTACTTCAAGTCACTGGGCATCAAGAAGGGCGACCGCGTAATGCTGGTTCTGAAGCGCCACTACCAGTTCTGGTTCTCTATCATCGCTCTCCACCGCATCGGAGCTCTTGTTATCCCTGCTTCAAATATGCTCAAGGAGCACGACTTTGAGTACCGCTTCAACTCCGCAGAGGTATCCGCTATCGTCTGCTCGGCTGACGGCGAGATCACTAATGAAGTTGATAAGGCATGCGCTGTTACAAACACAATAAAGACCAAGATCATCGTAAACGGTCAGCGTGAGGGCTGGCATGACTTCAATGAGGAGCTCCCCGCATACAGCACTCATTTCGAGCGCACAGCCGAGACTCCCTGCGGCACAGACCCCATGCTCATCTTCTTCAGCTCGGGTACATCGGGCAATCCCAAGCTTGTCCTTCACAGCTATCAGTACCCTCTCGGTCACTACGTAACTGCACGCTACTGGCAGAACGCAGACCCTAACGGTCTCCACTTCACTATCTCAGATACAGGCTGGGGCAAGGCTCTCTGGGGCAAGCTCTACGGTCAGTGGATGTGCGAGGCAGCCGTATTCGTATACGACTTCGACCGTTTCCACGCAGACAGCATACTTCCTATGTTCAAGAAGTACAATATCACATCCTTCTGCGCACCTCCTACAATGTACCGCTTCTTCATCAAGGAGGATCTTGCTAAGTACGACCTTTCATCACTGAAATATGCCTGCATCGCAGGTGAAGCCCTCAACCCCGAGGTGTTCCACCAGTTCTACAAGGCAACAGGCATCAAGCTCATGGAGGGCTTCGGTCAGACCGAGACTACCCTTTCTATCGCAAACGTTGTGGGTATGGAGCCCAAGCCCGGAAGCATGGGCAAGCCCAATCCACAGTATGACGTTCAGGTGCTTCTCCCAGACGGTACTCCCGCAGGCGTGGGTGAAACAGGCGAGATATGCATAAAGCTCAAGGAAGAGGGCGTTCCCGGACTTGCACTGTGCTACTACGGCGACGAGGAGAATACTGCCGAGACATGGCGCGAGGGCTACTACCACACAGGCGATACCGCTTGGGTGGACGAGGACGGCTACTTCTGGTACGTTGGCCGTGTTGACGACGTTATCAAGTCCTCGGGATACCGTATCGGACCATTCGAGATCGAAAGCGTTCTCATGGAGCTGCCATATGTGCTTGAATGTGCGGTAACAGGCGTTCCCGACGAGATAAGAGGTCAGGTTGTAAAGGCAACTATCGTTCTCACAAAGGATAAGGAGCCGTCTGAATCCCTTGTACATGAGATAAAGGACTACGTAAAGGAGCGTACAGCACCTTACAAGTACCCCCGTGTAGTCGAGTTCGTTCCCGAGCTGCCAAAGACAGTGGGAAGCGGCAAGATAAGACGTGCTGCAATCCGTGAAATGGATAAGGCTAAGTATCAGAAATGATAATATATGGTATACAAAAGCCCCGTTCTCAATATGAGAGCGGGGCTTTATTTTAATAAAGAATTTGCACATAACATCATATACGTTCAGTTATTTGGGCGAGGATACAAAATAAAGTTGTATTGTGACATCTTTAGATTTCGCAAGTAATGAATGCTGCCTGATAGGTGCAATTATACAAAATAATTATTAAATCATGGCAATTACATTGACTTCTGCTCCATGCATTGTTATAATTTTCTTGGCAGGATCATTACACGCTCTTATTATTAATAAGAAAGACAACACCAAAAAGGAGGTCTTTGAAATGTGGAAAAATGAACACACAAAAATCAAAAAAAGAGTTTTGTCTGCACTTGCTGCTTCTGCCGTAGCAGGCAGTCAGGTACTCGCTGCAATGCCGCTTAACACCATCGCAGCAGAAGCTGACGCTCAGACTGAGCTCTCAACAAGCGTCGAAGGCACAGCGTCAGTTAATTACGGTGACGTAAACGGTGACGGAAACATTAACGCTGTTGATGCAAATTATGTACTCATGTATGTAACAGAAGGCGATGATTCTTCTTTCGACCATGACGCAGCAGACGTTGACCTTGACGGAAATCTGACTCTTCGTGACTACGAAATAATTTTAAGGCACTATGCAGAGTCAGTATCAAATCTAAAGGTTGAAACATACAAGCTGCCATACAAGGGCGAGATCGACAAATACCCATTTCCCAATCCTGCAAATTACGAGGTAATCAATGAGAGCATGACATGGGAGGAGGCTGAGGCTTACTGCGAAAGCAAAGGCGGTCACCTTGCTGTTATCACCTCTGATTATGAACAGTATCAGATCGCGGCTCTTATCCGTGCTCAGTCCGAGATCAAGAATAATTACTGGATCGGTCTGAAAAAGGACGATAACGGTGAATTCGGCTGGGTGACCGGTGAAGAATTCGAGTACGAAAACTGGAACAAAAATCAGCCCGACAATTATTATAATGACAACAGGGCTGCCATTTCTGCAAATCCCGAGCTGGGATTCTTCAAAAATGGCTGGCATGATATCAATGAAAGCGGCAATACCAAGGAATCCAATTCTGCTGCAAGTTACTACGGCACAGAAAACTTCGGCTTTATCCTTGAAAAGGACGGCAAGACCGTTAACTCAGCAGCAGCTACTACCACTGCAACATCAACAACTACAACAACCTCTACAACTGCCACTACAACTACTACAGCTGCTTCAAAGATAATCGAAGAAGAAGTCCAGGCCGGTCCTGCGGCAGGTCAGAAATACGATACACAGGGACTTGACCCCACACAGGCAACTGTAAAGCCTACACTTTCACTCAGCGCATTAAGAGTTCCCGTCAGTGAAGCTACAAAGAAGCCTATTAAGGTAGAGCTCAAGGTCTCGGGCGCTGATGGAAAGTATGCTCCCACAGGTATCCACGTTCAGTGGGATTCAAGACTTTCACTGGTGGAGAATAACGATGAACTCGTTGAATTCGGCGATGCAGCCAAGTCTTTATCACAGGAATACGAGAGAAACGGCTCCAACGGCTTGTTTGTTGCTACAGCATGCGCTACAGACAAAGGTAAAGACGGCACATTCATTACATTTGAACTGAACGTTCCTTCTGATACAAAGCCGGGAGACTTCTTCCCCATTGAGATAGCTTATAAAGAGAAGGATATCGCTAAGGACCTGTTTACAAATGCTGACAAGACTCCCGAAGGACAGCTCATGGAAGCATGGGTATTCACTCACGGTATCAAGCAGGGCTATATCAAGATCGTTGATGATGATTCAGCTGTAACTACTACAACTACTGCTGCTCCTACTACTACAACCACATCAACAACTTCTACCACAACTACATCAACTTCTACTACAACTACTACCACAGCAACTACCACCACAACTACTACAACTACACTCGGTCCGCTTCCCGACATCAGAAAGTACGAAGTCATCAAGGAGACCATGTCATGGGCTGATGCTGAGGCTTACTGCAGAAGCGTAAACGGACATCTGGCTGTGATCACTTCACCCGAGGAACAGGCTCAGATAAACAACGTTATCAAAGATGCTAACGCAGGCGAATGCTGGATAGGCGGTACCCGCGATGAAAACGGCGAATTCTGCTGGCTCAACGGCGAACCTATCAGATACTCCAACTGGAACAGCGGTGAGCCAAATAACCTTGGCGGTCATGAGAACTGCATACACACATACAGCTCAGGCACATGGAATGACCTTCCCGAGGGCTACAGCAAGTGGTTCATCTGCGAGTGGGAGAACGTTTCCGACAAGCCCGCTGATCTGGATACCTCAAAGCCCACCCGTCTCAATATCGACGGTGAGCTCAAGGTAACTCCTATGACAAAGCAGGAGGTCATCGACGCAGGCATCGATATCTCAGGCGACGACAACTTCAACAGCTTCAAGTACACTATCGAGGCTGATTTCGACGCAGCAGGCGTTGTTATCGACAAGGTAGTTTCCTACAATGTAGGAGGCACTCCTGTACGTGATCATGTAGTTATCAATGTTGCAGGCAACGCAGGAGTTGTTATCAACTCAAACACACCTACATACGTTCCCGGACTTGGCGCTTATGTTGTACGCACCGAGACAGTTGAGGAAGAGATGTACATGATCATTTACGGCAAGTGCAAATGGCTCAAGGAATTCTATGATGTACAGCTCATCGTCGTAAATAACGACACTCAGACACTTTCCGACTGTACAGCTACACTTAATATCCCCGAGGGGCTTACACTCTGCAAGGGCGATGAGACACAGGAATTCGGCGACCTCAAGCCAAAGGAAGTAAAGACTGCCGACTGGTATCTCCGCGGTGACAAGGAGGGCGACTACGACCTCACAGCAGTATTCAGCGGTCAGAACAGAGGCGAGCAGTTCGATTATGAGTTCAAGTCAAAGGATACTCTCCACGTTTATTCAGCATCAGCACTGAAAATGATCGTTGAGCTCCCGAGATATTCATACTACAACGAGATGTATCCAATAAAGATCAAGCTTGAAAACGTTTCAGACAAGCCTATTTACGACCTTGAAAACATTATCACAAGGATCGAGCAGGGCTCAGACGCTACACTTTACCGTTCATACAGAAACGGCGAGTTCAAGCCTATAGCTGACAAGCATATGGACATTTTCAGCAAGGACGACGTAACAAGCATAAGCGTTGAGGAGCTTGCTCCCGGCGAATCAGCTGTTATCGAGCTGAATGTAAAGGATCTCTGGAAGTCTGTATACGAGCAGTACATCGGAAGAGAGGGCAGAAACGCACACACATACAATACTCTTTTAGCCTCTTCAAGAAACCCCGACCTCATCGGCTATTACTGGTTCAACAGTATTTATGAAGCTGCTCTCGGCGAACTCCCTGTAGAGCATATCCTTAAATGCGTATCAGTAAACTTCGCAGGCTCTGAAATGACAGTTCCCTACGAAATAAAGATCATTGAGAACGGTACAGCATCAACAGGCGGTCTGCACGTTTTAGCCACAAATTCAGCATACACAACTCTCCGTCAGGCATTCTTCAAGGACAAGACAGATCCCCGCGCAACATATACCTACTACAGAAACAACTTTATCATAACACCTTACCAGCAGCTCCTTAATGGAGGAAGCCATCACGCAGGCACATATTACACAAACTACGGTGAATACCTTGACAACGTACTTGGACGCCACAGCGGCCATGCATTATACATTCCGTGTGATACATTATTCACAGTATCACCATCACCTGAGGTAACAGCAACAGTCTATGTTGAGGAGATCGACGGTTCAAGAAGACAGCCTGCTCCTTCCGAGACAGCCGAGGCTGCAAAGGCAGACAGCAAGGCATTCGAGCTTGTTGAAATGGACGGCGTTGAGCCTGACGCAGACGGCAAGATCACTGTAACAGGTGAGACAGTATTCAGACTTACTTCCAAGGAAGCAGGCAGAAGCGCTATTATCCACGTTGAGTATTCCGACGGCACAAAGGAAGAGCAGAAGGTAGTCAGCGTTGAGGAGCATGAGTGCAGCTCTACAGGCGGATTCGTACTTGTTGACGCTCCTAAGGGCGGTCAGACAGGTCTGGCTATAAAGGTATGCGATATCTGCGGCAGTGTAGTTAACAGCATCAACATCAACGCTCAGGCAACAGCAATGCTCAGCAACGGCAAGACCTATGCAGACATGAGAGTTGCAGTTGAGGACGCAGTAAAGGCAGGCGAAAAGACCGAGCTTTCACTCTTCGGCAATATCACAGTTGCAGCAGACATCACTATCCCCGATTATGTTGACGTGCTTATCGCTCCCGATACAGTAATTACTGTAAAGGACGGCTTCAAGCTCGTTGCAAAGGGCACAGTAAAGGATTTCAGCGGCTTTGATTACGATCTCAGCGGCAACGGTCCTATAGTTACAACAACTACTACAACCACTACCACAACTACTACAACTACAACCACTACTACAACATCTGCTTCAACATCAGCTTCAACAACTCCTGCATCACCCGCTTCAACAACTACAACATCAAGCAGCACAAACGGAGACTCTTCAATGCCTAAGACAGGTTATCCTGTATCATTCAGCATGTTAGCAGGTCTCGCTGCTCTTATGACAGCTGCAGGTGCGGCACTGGTTATCAGAAACAAAAAAGAAAATGAATAATTAACAACAATGAGCGCCGCTTTCTGCGGCGCTCACGTTTAGGAACGATGGTATGAAAAGAAAGATCCTGAGAATTATCGGTATAATAATGATAGTATGCGGAATTGGCATATTACTGCTGTTCGGATACCGAAAAGTGAGCAGAGAGCTTTATCTCCGCAAATTACTGAAAGAGAACATCAATTTTGAGATCCCCTGCCTTGATATAAAGGTCCCTGTCCTTGAGGGAACGGACCAGAAGTCCCTGCAGGTATCCGCAGGCCACTTTGAAAACACGGGTGCACCCGGCAAGGGCAATTACTGTATTGCAGGTCACAACAGCACCATATATGCCGAGATATTCAACGACCTCGACAAGATAAAAACAGGTGATGAGATGTATCTCGTCGATAACGACAAGGATCATACCAGATACAAATACGTTGTTACAGAATACAGGATAGTCGAATCCGACGAAGTATGGGTACTGAACGATTTCGGCGATGACAGATTAACTGTCATATCCTGTACCGATGACGGCAAGCAGAGACAGGTCGTTGTCGGAACATACCAGAAGCAATAAAAAAGCTGCGGCTCACCATGATGAGCCGCTTTTTTCAGCTTATGATTCAGTTCTTATCGCCCTTGATGAGGAGCTTTCTGAGCTCTACCACATCAAAGATGTCCACAGCGCCGTCTCCGTTCATATCAGAAGTTTCCCTGCTTATGACGGAAGTGCTCTTTTTGCCGAGGATAAAGCTGCTGAGAGTAACAAGGTCGGCAGTATTCACAGCTCCGTCGCCGTTGCTGTCACCAACTGCTGCGGCAGCTGCCTTGCCTGTGAAGATATATGTGTTCTTGCCGCTGTTGGCGATAACTGCGAATTCACCGCTTCCGCTGACAGTCACATCGGGAGCCTTTTTGTTTGCCCAGCCGCCGTTTCGCAGTCTCATATCCGCAGTTATACCGCTGAACTTTTCACCGAGAGTCAGAGTTTTGAGACTATCGCATCTTGCTAACATATAGCTGTTTCCCTTTGAAGCAGAGTTATCGAAGCTGCTGATGTCAATGATCTCCGCCGAAGTACAGGCACTGAACATAGCTCCCATGCTCTCCACCTTTGAGGTATTGAAATGAGAAAGGTCGATGGTTTTCAGATTCTCACAGTTGCAGAACATAGAATACATATCGGTAACGTTTGAAGTGTCGAAGCTGCTGATATCAAGGTTTGCAAGCCTCTTGCAGGTGCAGAACATTGCGTTCATGCTCTTTACCTTTGAAGTATCAAAGTTACCGAGACAGAGGCTTGTTATCTCATGGTCGTTATAGAACATAGAGCTCATATCCTCTACCTTTGAGGTATCAAAGCTGCTAAGGTCAACAGAGGTGATAGCGGAGCTTCTTGCCAGCATGTAGCTCATGTCGGTAACATTTGAGGTATCGAAATTTCTCAGGTCAAGGTCAAAGAAGCTCCAGCAGCCGTCCAGCATATGAGACATATTGGTAACGCTTGAGGTATTTAGCTTCTCAACGCATGAAGCGTCAAGCTTTGTGCAGTATTCAAACATGCTGCTCATATCCGTTGCCTTTGAGGTGTCGATATTATCCATTTTGATAGTACTTACCAGCTCACAGCCCTTGAACATGGCACTCATATTTGTGGGAGCGCCCGTGGCCTTGGACAGGTCTATGGACAGGCAGGCTTTATAGAGCTTGAACAGCTCGCTGCAGTCATCGGGAAGCACAGTCCCCTCCTCCGCATTGACATAGAGTATGGATTTTTTGAAAATAAGTCCGCTTATCTGTTCTCTGTCCACCTTTCCGCGGAGAGTAAGAGTTCTTGAAGTAGTATCAAAGGTATAGCACAGCTTATCCTCGGGAGTTTTGTTATAGGTATAGGTATTTACGCCTGTGTTTTTGATAACGGCAAATTCTCCGTCGCCGCTGACCTTTACATCGGGAGCTTTTTCGTTTACCCAGCCGAAATTCAAAAGTCCCATGGCTGCTGTTATGTCTCCCGATCTTTCTCCCAGCTTTATGGAGCTGATACTGTAGCAGTCCTCAAAAGCATATCCCTTGTAGGCAGCATTTGAAAGATCAAGACCGCTGAGGTCAAGAGTCTCGAGAGCACCGCACTGAGAAAACATAGCGTCAATGCTTTTCAGGCTCTTGGTGTCTATACTGCCGAACTTTACGGTTTTAAGGGACGAGCATTTCAGGAACATAGCCTTCATGGTCTCCACACTGCTTGTGTCAAAGCCTGATATATCCAGGGTTTCAATAGAAGAACAGCCGCTGAACATATAGGACATATTCGTAACATTGCTTGTATCAAAATTACCCAAGTCAAGCTCTGTAAGGGACTCACAGCCCGAGAACATTGACTGTACCACCTTTAAGTTTGAAGTATCAGCCTTTGAGAAGTCCATTTTCTTACACTTCTTGCAGAAATAGAACATGTTGTTGCAGTTTTCGGGGAATACCGCGTCCTCAGCCGCAACAATGCTGACCACCTTTGAGACATATTTGAAGCCTCTTACCTCCGCACTGGTAAACTCGCCGTGGAGAGTGAGGACTCCTGTTTCTGCGTCGTACACAAGGTGCTCCTGACTGTCGGAGGCTGTACCCGATACCTTTGTTGTGGCAGTCGCAGCGGTGGTTTTGGCTGTAGTTGCTGCTATTGTAGTCTTAGCAGTTGTTGCTGCTGTAGTTGTAACAGCTGCTGTCTTTGTCGTGGACGCAGTCTGTGCAGCCGCCGCAGTAGTTGTGGTCACTGCTTCTGCCGCAGCTGTGTCAAATGCAGGCACTGTGCTGCATATCATTGAAAAAGCTGCCAATACGGCTGTTATCTTACTTGATATCATACATCATCCTCCAATTATTACAGATCAAATATATGTTTATTATATCACACTATAAAACAGATTTCTATAAAAAAATTGTGAATTTATATACTGTGCTTCACAGGGAGCGTTCACATGAGCGAAAAAACATTTACAAGCCTGCTGAAAAATGCTATAATTGATATGGAATAAAAATGCAGACCTGATACTTTGATCTCAATTTGCGAACGGAGGATAACAGCATGGATACAGATATGAACAGAATTTCCGACCTGAATATTTACCTGACAAGAATGCAGCGCTCGATACTGGATAAGATGTTCTTCATGGACAAGGTCTTTGAGCCCTTTAAGTATGTCCTTGATTTCGGCTGCGCAAACGGCGAGCTCATCAAAGCTATGAAGCCCATGTTCCCTGATTACGAGTATGCAGGCTATGACATAAGCCGCGAGATGATAGAAGCCGCACGCCAAAATGTTCCCGACTCAAAATTCTACGACGACTGGGACAGGATAGATATCCCCTTTGAGGACAGCCTTATCAACATTTCAAGCACCATACATGAGGTCTACTCCTACTGTGACGAAAAGGACATAGACATATTCTGGGACAGAGTTTTCGGCAGCGGTTTCAAGTATGTCACTATACGTGATATGTCATATGCTCAGGCAGATGATATCCCTGTAAGACAGGAACAGCTCCGAGTCATAAGAAACAGCAGCTGCGCAGAATGGCTGGAGAGCTTTGAGCAGGTCTGGGGCAGGGTCGAAACTCAGCGTCAGCTTGTACATTTCCTGCTGAAATATAAATACACACAGAACTGGGACAGAGAAGTGCACGAAAACTACTTCCCTTTTTTCACCGAGGAACTCATAAAAAGAATCCCCGATTCCTACATACCTGTGTACAAGGACGTGTTCACACTTCCCTATACTTCATGGCAGATACGAAAGGATTTCGGCTTTGAGCTCAAAGACCATACTCATATCAAGCTTATACTCGAAAGGAAAGACTGACGAGAAGCTGTTTATGTATAAAACGAATCCAAAAAAGCAAGCGCAGCTCAGTGAGCTGCGCTTAATGCTTATATGAGCTGCCATCATAGCCGAATGGCATTATTATTTATATCCGTCAGGATTGTTCTTCTGCCAGTTCCATGAGTCGCGGCACATGTCCTCAAGTGTCTTCTCAGTCTTCCAGCCGAGGACTTTCAGAGCCTTATCAGCGTTTGCATAGCACTCTGCAAGGTCACCTGCACGTCTTGGTCCGTAAACATGGTTTACCTTTATGCCGTTTACCTTCTCAAAGGTGTCAACGATCTCTGTTACGCTGTAGGGTGTTCCTGTACCGAGATTGAATATCTCAACGCAATTGTTAGCAAGGATATAGTCAATAGCCTTTACGTGTCCCTTGGCAAGGTCTACAACGTGAATGTAGTCACGGGTGCAGGTACCGTCAGCAGTCGGATAGTCGTTGCCAAAAATAGTCAGGCACTCGCGCTTGCCAACTGCCACCTGTGATACATAAGGCATAAGATTGTTTGGGATACCCTGAGGGTCCTCGCCTATCATTCCGCTTTCATGAGCTCCGATAGGATTGAAGTAACGGAGAAGTATTACAGAGAGCTCCTTATCAGCCTTTGCTGCGTCCTCAAATATCTGCTCCATCATGGACTTGGTCCAGCCGTATGGATTTGTGCAGGCTCCACGGGGCATCGTCTCAAAATACGGAACAGGATTAGCTTCTCCGTATACAGTTGCCGAGGAACTGAAAATGATGTTCTTAACGCCGAACTGCTCCATTGTCTCGAGCAGAGCCAGTGTTGTGTCAATGTTGTTGCGGTAGTACATTACAGGCTTCTGTACGGATTCGCCGACAGCTTTGAGTCCTGCGAAGTGAATGACCGCATCGATCCTGTTCTCCTTGAAGACCTCTGCAAGCTTTGCATTATCCTTGATGTCAAGCTCATAAAGCTTAACGGACTTGCCTGTTATCTTCTCAACGCGCTTAATAGACTCAGGGCTGCTGTTTGAGTAGTTGTCCGCAACTACTACATCATAGCCTGCATTTAAAAGCTCAACTGCTGTGTGGGAGCCGATGTAGCCTGCTCCGCCTGCGAGTAAAATTGCTGCCATTTAAACATCTCCTGTTAATAGTATTATTATAAATACAGCCTCTGAAAAGAGGCTGTGATAAATCAGAATTTAAAAGTGTTTTCCAGTGTCTCCCACTTCTTATCCTTATCAGAAAGATTGAGGGGGGTACCATCTTCAAGTGTATATCCCTCGCTGTCGGCAGAGCCCTTGTACTCACCAACAAGCTCAGGCCACTTTATACCGATAGCAGGATCGTTCCACGCAAGACCGCCTTCATCATTTGCATGATAGAAGTCGTCACACTTGTAGCAGAACTCTGCCACATCAGTAAGCACAAGGAAACCATGTGCAAAGCCCTTAGGGATAAGGAACTGCTTCTTGTTCTCCTCTGTGAGCTCTACACCGTACCACTTTCCGTAAGTAGCACTTCCGCTTCTGAGGTCAACTGCTACGTCGAATACTCTTCCCTTGATAGCACGAACAAGCTTTGTCTGCGGGAACTGCTTCTGGAAATGAAGTCCGCGAAGAACTCCCTTTGTCGAGCAGGACTGGTTGTCCTGTACGAATACGATATTTATGCCTGCTTCTTCCATGTCGCGCTGGCTGTATGTCTCCATGAAATAGCCGCGGTTATCACCGTGAACTGCGGGAGTAATTACGCAAAGTCCCTCGATGCCGCCGACATTTTTCTCTACTGTTATCTGTCCCATATTACTGAATCTCCTTTAAATATCTTGATAATGCGTCCTGCCATGTAGGAAGCGGCTTGAAACCGTTTTGGACGAGCTTTGACTTATCAAGTCTGCTGTTGAAAGGTCTTGCAGCCTTGGAAAGTCCGTACTCGGCAGTTGTGACAGGTGTTACCTTTGTAGACATTCCTGCCTGCTTGTATATCTCAACTGTAAAGTCGTACCATGAGATATAGCCGCCCTCATTTGTAGCATGATAGTAGCCGTACTTCTCAGTCTCCGCCATATCAACAAGAAGTCTTGCAAGGTCGAACGTATAAGTCGGAGTTCCTATCTGGTCCGAAACTACGCGAACCTCGTCGTGAGTCTTGCCTACATTTATCATAGTCTTTATGAAGTTCTTGCCGTTCACTCCGAATACCCATGCGATACGTACAATGAAGTACTTGTCGAGAGTATTGGATACTGCAAGCTCGCCGTCAAGCTTTGACTGTCCGTAAACATTCTGGGGAGCATAGTCCTTGCAGTCAGGCTGCCAAGGCTCAGTTCCCTGACCGTTGAAAATATAGTCAGTGGAAATATATATCATCTTGCAGTCAAGCTTTTTGCAGACGCTTGCGATATTCTGAGTTCCGTCAACATTGATAGCCTTTACCTTGGTCTGATTCTCCTCGTCCTCGGCAGCATCAACAGCAGTCCAAGCTGCACAGTGGATAACCACATCGGGCTTTACCTCCGAGATAGTCTTTTCAACTGCGTTTGCATCGGTTATATCCAGCTTGATATACTCGCAATCAGCGGCAGTCTCATCAAGAATATCGCTTCCTATCGCAGTATATCCGCGTTTCTTCAGTTCATTGACAACATCGTAGCCGAGCTGTCCGCCCACACCTGTAACGAATGCTTTCATGTCTCTTTAACACCTCTTTTTTTCAACTTTGCGATCATGACCTTTAAATAGCTCATTACTATTTCTTCTCTCAACACGATCAATGATACAGCATATGACAAGCCTCCTGCTGCAACCTGAATTATCAGCTTGATCCAGCCAGTTTCCAATAACTCACAAGCCCAAAGTGCAGCGCTCATTACTATGCCCGCAGCAATGATCCTGATAATAGTTGGGATAACATTTTCCAGCTTGAAATACTTTTTGCCTAAACATATATATATTACCATAACAACAACTTCACTTGTAAGCGATGCTATTGTTGCACCATATTCATACAGTTGAGGTATCAATATCCAGTTGCCGATCAGATTTACCAATGCACCGATACCAACGCTTATCAGCATCTTCTTCTCATTGCCGGTCACCAGTAATACTCTTGAGCCTAACAAATAGCCAATGGGAGAAACTAAAAGAAGACCGACAAAAAGCTTCAGGATATATGATGAAACGATATACTCACTGCCATACAGCTTTACCATAAGAAAATCTGCTGTAAAGAAAGTACCGATTATCATTGGAACAGCAAAAAGGAAGATCAGCTTGAATCCCTTTGAGATCAGCCTGTTGAACTCGGATATTTTGTTTTCCTTATAATAAGCCGAAATACGCGGTATCAATACGATGGTAAATGTATTAACGACCTGAAGAAGCATTAATTCTACAGCATGTCCATACTTATAAAATGTAATACTGTCTTTTTTACATACAAAATTCATCATCGTAATATCCATTAATGAATATATCTCAATAGCAAGATTTACTGCTACTAAGTAAATGATGGAGCTCATATGTCTTTTTAAATTCAGACCACTTACACTGAATTTAACATATTTCTTTGTACACAGCATATTGACTATGTAGTTTCCTGCTGTTCCGACAACTGTTACTAAAGCAAACCAGAGATAGTCATTTTTTGATCTTACAAATATAACAAGGAAAACAAATGATATTATCTTAAAGATCAGATTACGTATAGAAATAAACTGAAAATCTTCCATGCCTTCAAAGAGCCATGAAATATTGAAAAAGTTTAATGCTATTGAAATTCCTGTTATTAAATATAAAACCAGGTTTTCCCGATATGTTGGTACAATTAGTATTAATCCGACATAGACCAACAGAAAAATCGTAGTCGAAATGGAATTAATTACAAATAATTCAGAATAGACCTTACTTCGCTCATCTTTATTATTTCTATACTTGGCAATTTCTCTTATACCATATGTAGGTATTCCAAGAAATGAAAAAATAACAAAATAGTTCGCTAAGTTTTGCGCAGCTGCAACTGTACCTATTGTATCAGGCAGCAATACATGCGTAACGTATATTCCTGTAATTAACGGAAATGCAAGATTAAGCACCTGATACATCAGGTAAAATAAACCGCCTTTTGAGAGCGATTTAGTCTTTTCACTCATAGATACACCTGTTTTTATAAAATAATATTAGACCTCTGCACGATTGCCGTACATTTTCTCATAGTAGTTCTGGTACTCGCCGCTGATGATAGTCTCCCACCACTCGCGGTTTTCAAGATACCACTTGATAGTCTTCTTGATGCCGTCCTCGAACTTTGTCTCGGGCAGCCAGCCGAGTTCGTTGTGGATCTTTGTAGGATCGATAGCATAGCGCATATCATGTCCCTTTCTGTCCTCAACGTGTGTGATAAGGCTCTCGGGCTTGCCGAGCTCCTTGCAGATAAGCTTAACGATGTCGATGTTCTTCATCTCGTTGTGACCGCCAACGTTGTAGACCTCACCTACTCTGCCCTTATGGATAATAAGGTCGATAGCACGGCAGTGATCCTCAACATAGAGCCAGTCTCTTACGTTAAGTCCTTCACCGTATACAGGGAGAGGCTTGTCTGCGAGAGCGTTAGCTATCATGAGAGGAATGAGCTTCTCGGGGAAGTGATAAGGACCATAGTTATTTGAACAACGTGAAATTGTTACAGGAAGTCCGTATGTGCGATTGTATGCCATTACGAGCAGATCTGCTCCTGCCTTTGATGAGCTGTAGGGACTGCTTGTATGGATAGGTGTAGTCTCTGTAAAGAAAAGGTCGGGACGATCAAGAGGAAGATCTCCGTAAACCTCGTCTGTGGATACCTGATGATATCTCTGGATACCGTACTTGCGGCAAGCGTCCATAAGGACCTGTGTGCCGAGGATATTGGTCTGGAGGAATATCTCGGGGTTCTCGATAGAGCGGTCAACGTGTGACTCTGCTGCGAAGTTTACTACGATATCAGGCTTCTCTTCCTCGAAGAGCTTGTAGATAGCCTCTCTGTCGCAGATATCTATCTTCACGAAACGGAAGTTAGGATTCTTCATAACAGGCTCCAGTGTTGAGAGATTGCCTGCATATGTAAGCTTGTCCAGACATACGATACGGTAGTCAGGATATGTTTCAAGCATGTGGAATACGAAATTTGAGCCTATGAAGCCGGCTCCGCCTGTAACAAAAATTGTCATTATCTTTTCTCCTTAATACTTTATTTTACCTTCTGCAACTTTTTTAAGATGAGCACCGTAAGGCGACTTGCCATACTTTTCAGCAGACTTCATAAGTCCTGCATTGTCGATCCAGCCATTGATAAATGCTATCTCCTCGGGAGCCGAGATCTCAATTCCCTGACGATTCTGAACCATCTGTACGAAGTTTGTAGCTTCTGCAAGGCTGTCCATCGTACCTGTGTCGAGCCAAGCAAAACCGCGTCCGAGAAGCTGAACATCGAGGAGATTATCATGGAGATACATCTCATTGAGGGTCGTGATCTCAAGCTCTCCACGAGCAGAGGGCTTTACCTGATTTGCACGAGCACTTACGCCTGCGGGATAGAAGTAAAGACCTGTTACTGCATAATTGCTCTTTGGATTTGCAGGCTTCTCTTCAATTGAGAGAGCGTGTCCGTCTTTGTCGAAATCAACTACTCCAAAGCGCTCGGGATCGGGAACATAATAGCCGAATACTGTTGCACGGGCATTCTCTTCTGCATTCTTCTTGGCGTCACGAAGGATAGTACCGAATCCGTTGCCGTAGAAGATATTGTCGCCGAGAACCATTGCACAAGCGTCATCGCCAATGAACTCTTCACCAAGAATGAATGCCTGAGCAAGTCCGTCAGGACTGGGCTGTACCTTGTAGCTTAGGTTGATACCGTACTGAGAACCGTCTCCGAGAAGTCTCTCAAAATTAGGAAGGTCAGTAGGTGTTGAGATAATAAGAATATCCTTGATGCCTGCCAGCATTAGTGTTGACAGAGGATAGTATACCATTGGCTTGTCATATACAGGAAGCAGCTGCTTCGATGTTACCATTGTCAATGGGTAAAGTCTTGTGCCGGAGCCTCCGGCAAGAATTATACCTTTCATCGCACTAACTCCTTATTTCTTCATTTTATTCTTTAATTCTGTGGTCGAAACACCTTTTGTATATGGGAGATATTCAATTTTTGCACCAACAGTCTCAAACTGCTTTTCAGTTCTTAAGTAACGCTCTGAGCCTTTCCAGTCATCTCCTGAGAATAAAACATCAAAGTGGAAACGCTCATAAGCAAGCATCTTATCATCTGTGGTTGCAATATCAACAAGCTCTGCTTTATCCACACATTTTAAAGCATTCAAAATTCTGACACGATCGGTATCCGGGATCATAGGCTCCTTATTCTTTATATCATGAACATAATCATCATCACAGACGCCGACTATGAGAATATCGCACATCTCTTTACATCTTTCAAGAAGATTCAAATGTCCGACATGGAATAAATCAAAGACACCGCAGGTATAACCTACGTGATATTTTTTTTCACTCATAAAAAACACCTCTTTTAAAAATTTAGTTTACTTTTCTATAAGCAGAATAATCATGATGCGGAACTCTCTTATCTTCCGGAGGAAGCTTCATATAATCGCCGTAAGCCATTCTGAGTATGGAATCATAGTTTTTGGGGATCCATACCTCTGTATCTTCAAATGGCGCACGAATCGCCTCGTCGAAATCTTCCTTTTTAAAAATATCTCTGATCCAGCAAGGGGTTCCTATATACTCACTCTCTTCCCAAGAAAAGCGCTTATGCTTATTGAATCTGTTTATAAAGAATTGTTTACCGACCAAACGCGCGAACTATTCCACAAATTTCTTGTAATCTTTTGCCTTTATAGCATGATACTTCCTTATCATCTAAAATAATTAATCAGAAATATTATTTTCAAGATTATCTCTAACTTGAATTCGATAATTATGATATGGGTGACGATCTTCTTCTTTTGGCAGCTGCATATAATCTCCATAACCTTTTTTTAGCATATAATCATATGCTGCCGGAATATTAAACTCATAATCCTCAAATTTATGGCGAACTGTCTTTAATCCCTGTAATTTACTTTTATCATATTGCCATATTTTTGATGCCCATAACACAACTCCGATATATTTGTCATCTTCAGAAGTATTATTTAAAATATACTTTTCAATTCTTTTATCGATTTCATTTTTATAGTCTTTTTTATATTTAATATGCATAAGACAATGCATTGTTTTTCTAACCAATGTCCGAATGAATGAGACTTTAGATATTGTATTAACATACCAATCAAATTCACGATTCATTTGGCGACATTTTTTAAAAAGTCTTTCTGCATCTTCTCTATTATTGCCAAAATTATCCAGTGGATAAATATCAATAAATACTCCTATGTCAAAGCCTTTTTC
The DNA here is from genome assembly GCF_000526795.1 of Ruminococcus flavefaciens AE3010. Lineage (NCBI taxonomy): Bacteria > Bacillati > Bacillota > Clostridia > Eubacteriales > Oscillospiraceae > Ruminococcus > Ruminococcus flavefaciens. The sequence goes on along the minus strand of NZ_JAGT01000001.1, from coordinate 3,306,634 downwards.
ATAATTATCTATTACAGTATACTGATATTTCATATCAGAAAATCTTGGGATTCCATAGTAATAGTTCTCGGTATTACGTCTGTTATGCAATTTTAAAGGATAAAGTTCCTTTTTATGCTTCTCAGCATATGCAATGAATCTGTTAAAATCTTTTCTTGGCATCATAACATCAATATCATCATCCCAAGGAATAAAGCCATTATGACGTATCGCGCCAATCAAGGTACCATATGCCAAAAAATACTTAAAACCATTCTTCTGGCATATTTCATCAAATCTTTTCAACACGGTCAAAGACAATGCTTGAATATCCTTTAAATCTTTTATTTCCTTACCCATTCCTTTTTACCGAATAAATCGGCGCTCCTTTCATAATCTAATAATAAAAATGTCAATTTAACAAATAAAGCTATAAAAATTTGTTGATGTTATTATATCAGTAATTTTAAACAGATTTAGTTCTAATTTCGCCACGTACTCTCTTTTTATAATCTTTATATCCCATTTTCATGTATTTAATACGTTCCTTTCTGTCATTCAGAAAAAGTAAATGAAGTAGTGAACGTAAAGTTAAAATCAAATGAAAACGAATTCGATATTTTGTCGGGATATAATCTTTTTCAAGAAGATACTGACAATCTCTTATCTGATAATATTCCCTAAACGGTTTTCCAATACGCAGAGAAAAAAACAACAATTTCTTTTCGCCTTCACCTAATGAATGTTCAAGGACTACAGCTTTAGTCATAACACACTTATAATTGTATTTCATTAACCTCCAGCATAAATCCCAGTCTGCCATATCAAGGAATATCTCTTCATTCCAAAAACCTATTTTCTTAAGTATTCCATATGTAGTCAACATAGAAGATGTAATTATACTGCTGACAATCATATCCTCATTATTCAAATCATTTTTTATTTTTGGAATTTCAACTGTATTATTACTGGTGTTATAATATACGGGGCCTATGCAGCCAACATTAACCCCCTTGGATCTTACATAATTGAACTTATCAATTAAACATTTAACATGATTAGGCTTTATCTTTGAGTCCTGATCAAAAAACAGAACAAAATCGTCTTCATTCCATTCGTATTTTTTTTCTTTAAGCACTTTATTAAAAGCCATTGATAATCCTAAATTTTTCAAATTTGCAATATATTTAACATTAGATAATGAACCAATTAATTCACTATTATTTTTATTAGAGTTATCAACAAGAATAGTTAAATCCGATTGTTCAGAAACACGTCTTACATTTTCAATTACTGTTTCCCCGGGATTGAATAAAGTTATAATTGAAATAATTCTCATTTATTAGCAACCCTTTCCATACAAAATATTGTGAATAAGATATGATGCTTTATTACTGTTAGTCATATTCATAATCAAGACAATAGCCATCATTTCAGTAGTATCAAAACAATATGGATTCCAGAAAGTGTATGTAAGATAAATCAAAAACAGTATCAAGCATTCTTTTCTTTTTTTATTAAATCGCAGGAACATACATAAAAAAAACAATACAATTCCAACTAATCCAATTTGAAAAAAAACATACAGCGTTTGTAATTCAAAATAAATATCGCCCGTATAATCTCTAAATTTTCCAACATAATCTACGCTGCTGCCTAAACCATTTCCAATAATCCAGTTTCCAGAAATCAGCGCTTGCATCTGCTCGATTCTGATTGCATTTGATTCACCTGATTTTAATGAGATCTGGTTTCTGACATAATAAGCAACAAAGAAAACAGCAAATGGTAAAGCCGCCACTATCAAGCATTTAGTATACTGAAGCCATTTTCTTTTACTATTACTTTTAAACAGCTTGTACATGATATACAAGCCGAAAAATAATATTCCTAAATAAAAGGCAAAATTTCCTGCCAATAATATACCTGCCAGCAAAATGGCGCTCATTACTTTCGAGTAGCTCTCATTGCTATTTAAACAACTTAACATAAAAGCTATCGGTAATATTCCATTACCCTGTATCTGGATCTTAGGAATACCAGATGCAACATATACATCGCCAAATCCGCTTTCAATAAAATGAAACCGCATATTCCAATAGCTTCCTATTCCAAAATGATAGGCCATTACAATCTTAACAGCTAAATATATTATAAAAAAAGACTTCATACATGCAATTATCAAAAAAATTCTCTGAAAGCTTTTCTTGTCTTTCATTTCTATCAATGAAAAAAGTGGAATCATAGAAATTATCAAAGTAAATCGAATAATTTTTGCTAATGCAACGCCATGTGTCATTGAAATAACTATAGAAAACAAAATATATATCATCAAAAGAACAAATACCGCATCTATCTTTTGAATTTTTAAGTTCCTGTTAACAATACTTAACATCATAAATAAACCTAACAAAGGAACAATCAATGAAGCCAAAAAAGAAAATGGAACTTGAAAGAAATAGGTTATCAATGCTAAAGCCCAAACAACAAGCATAATTCTTTCAATTTTTATACGAATAATAACCGATTCCTCCTTTTGTAATGATTAAAAGGTAAGATAGCCTTTATTCTCTTGCCTAAAACGCTTACAAATATTTAGTCATTTTCTTAAAAACTTTTTGTTAATAATTTTCGTAATACCTGTAGGAGTAATAAAAAGAGCAAGCTGTCCAAAAGTAACATATAACAAATCAATTAATCCACAGTATCCTTTTCGATAGAAACCAAACATAATCTGAATATATTCCGAACAATTCCGCCAAGTTTTTCTTCGTTTCAAATTATCTTCATTTGACCTGTAAAGCAATAATGCCTCATTTAGATTGATAGCTTTACACCCGTTATTTACCATCCTGATGAACAAATCCAGGTCTTCTTTTCTTCCCGACGTCTGATAACCTTTCAAGCGTAAAAGATCAGATTTTCTGTACATTACTGTAGGATGATTAAAAGGGCTTCTGCGTCTTGCAAATCTGATTATGCCATCATTATCAGTCGGAACAATTCTGGATGAAACAACATTATCAGGATTATCTATAAATTCGTCAATCTGAGTTCCTACTATGGATAATTCCGGATCCGCCTTAAAAGCTTCAAGTTGCTTTTCGCATCTTTCCGGAAGTGATATATCATCAGAATCCATTCTTGCGATCAATTCATTTCTGCTTGCTTTTATTCCGACGTTAAGAGCATGCCCCAATCCTCCGTTCTTTTTCAGCTTAATAATATTAAAAATTCCTGTATTTTGATTTAAATACCTATTTATAACTTCATTAAGCTCATTGGTAAGCGGGCCGTCTTCAACAATAATAAATTCATCCGGTTTAATAGTCTGACATAATATGCTCTTTATACTTAAATCCAGATATTCAGGTTTTTCTTTATAATATACGGACATCAAGACACTATACTTTTCCATTTACTTCTCCGTCCTCACAATACTTTCTCTAAGACTATATATCTGATAATTCTCTTTATAAGAACTCATATTCTTATCATAAGCCAGATTACCAAAAGCCTTGTTGACCACACCTGTAAAATGGCTCATAATTTTAAGAGCCCAGGTGAATCCTTTTATAAGCACAATGTTTTTATCATGTGCTTTTGCTATTCCCTTTACAAGTGTACTTGTGTTGGAATACTGCGGATTCTGCGGCCAGAATGTACCTGTTTCCTCATTTTCTATCATTAATCTTACAAACTCCATAAGATTACCGATATACAGCATTGAACGGCAATTCTTAACATAAGGGAATACAGGAAGCTTCTGAGCGAACTTAGCCATTACGGGATAATTTCCCTTACTGTCTTTACCATAGATCATAGGAGGTCTGAGGATAACGACCTTGAAGCTGTCATCTTCAAGCTTCTTTATACCGTTTTCTGCCTGCACCTTACTATCTCCATAACAGTTTGCAGGCTTTACCGGCGTATCCTTTGTTATCATTTTCATCTTTCCGATAGGAGCACTGTCACCGTAAACGATCGCGCTGCTCATAAAGATAAACTGCTTAACGCCGGCTTCTTTAGCCTTTTTTGCTGTTTCAACAGTAAGATCGGTATTAACACTGTAATAGAGCTTAGCTTTTTCTTCACTTATCTTTCCCGAATCAGAATGTGCAATACCTGCAACATGATAAACGACATCATACTCGGAAAAATCCTTATCTCTCCATGTACCGTCTATCATATCGACTGTATCAACAGCATACTTATCAGGCCATTTTTTTAAGTATTCTTCAAAGGAAGTTCCTATATAACTTCCAGCACCCGTTATAAGAATCCTCTTCATTATTCAGATACCTTATCCTTGTTTTTTTTCATTTCGCCCGTACCGCCCTCAACAACGCCGTCGTGTTTAAGAACGGAAGTAATAGTGCCAAAGAAGCACTTCATATCAAATGCAAATGCAGCAAGTCCGCCTTTATTGAGCTTCTTTGTATAAAGGCCGTCAAGCTTTGCCTTATCTTCAATCTCAATAGCATCGCGGCCATTGATCTGAGCCCAGCCTGTAAGTCCGGGCTTAACATCATTCGCACCGTACTTATCACGTTCAGCAATGAGATCATCCTGATTCCAGAGAGCAGGACGGGGACCTATGATCGACATCTTGCCTGAAAAGATATTGAATATCTGAGGAAGCTCGTCAAGGCTATACTTACGCAGGAAGCCGCCCACTTTGGTTATGTACTGCTCCGGATTTGAAAGCAAATGTGTAGGCATATCATGAGGTGTACTCATTTTCATACTGCGGAATTTATAAAGCTTAAAATTCTTTTTATGAAGCCCGACTCTTTTTTGTGTAAAGAAGATCGGACCCGGATCATCTATAAAAATAAGGACCGAAAGGATCAGCATCGGAATTGCAAGAACAATAATCCCTATACCTGAAAGCATGAAATCGATAAATCTCTTGATACATTTGTTATACACGTTAATACTCTCCTTATATCTATCAATTTGAGTCAGCGACCTGTCCGTATTCGACTTTTGTATAATCCTTGATCACTGCATTTGACCTGACTGTTGCATGGCAATCAATGTGGCAGCTTTTGCCTACGATAGAATTATGGTTTACTACAGCACCTGCTGAAATAAAACAGCATTCATTTATAGTAGCCCTGGCATTCACTACTGCCATAGCTTCAATTATACTGCCTGCACTGATCACTGCCGACTTGCTGACATATGCAAGAGGACTAATGACCGTAGCGATGGAATAACCGGCATTTTGCAGTTTTTTTGTCAATTCAAGGCGAAACGGCGAATCTCCGATAGCAACGATCGCATACTTATACTCATCAACAAATTCTTCGTACTGTGAGATCTTTCCGATAGATATTGGATTTTTATCATCAAGGAAATCTATCTGCTCAAAGCAGTTCATGGATTCTGCGGTCTCTTTTGTTACCATTCCATATTGTCCTGCTCCGATAATAAGCAATTTCTTATCAAAAGAACCCCTCGTCAACTAATTCTCCTCCTGTCATCCAAGCATTTGATACACATTTTTCTTTCTTTAACAAATAACGTCCTATAAGACATTTTCAAGCTCATGTTATAAGGCAGATATTTCTTTTTCTGTGCCATAAAAGCATGAGCGATATATCACATTATTGACTGCTATAAAAGTCTTTTGTTTAAAATTATAAAAATAAATGTTTTCTACAATATATAGTCATAGCAGTACACGATATAATTATACAATCAGACTAAAAAAAAAGCAAGTGTAAAAAATGGTATAAATACTTAAAGCAGATTATTTTGGCATTTTTCACAAAATTATGCCACCTTTTGCTGTTAAAGTAGCATATAAAAATATACATTATGGAAATTGCATTGTGGTATTTATTTTTTGTATATCCCGTAATAAACAAGTCATATTTACATAAACTCCTCTATCTTACGCCATAAGCAAAATATTACCATATAACATTTTACAAATGGTATATAATCGGTGATCCAACTGCTCATTTTAGTTTTTTCACTTGCTTGAAAAGTGTTATCTTCTTTTGTTAGCCGACGTTTATTTCATAATAATTATACAAGCAGCTTTTATAATCATTCTTTTATTGTAATGGGAATCAATAAAAATCACATTAAGCTATTGACGATAAGCTGTTTTAGTGATATAATGAACATTACGGCGTGTTATGCCATAATTTAAGGACTGAACAATAAAACGGAGGGTAAAATGGCTAAAAATAACGAACGTAACCTTAATGTTACGATCAAGAATCAGGATGATAATAAAGACGAAGTTATTATTTCTATTTCTGCAATAATGAAAAAACTCAAAAAATTCCTTGCAGTATGGATAGTAATTGCTGTTATTGCAGGTCTGCTTACATTCTGCTATTCAGCATATAAAACTTTTTCAACTCAATATCCTACCAAGGCACTGGTAAGCTTTACATACTCGGGAATTGAAAAGGGACTTGACCCCAAAGGACAAGATTTCGAGATCGAAAGTATGAAGAATCCCAAAGTCATTGAAAAGGCTCTTACAGAAATGGGACTTGATCTGAGCAGGATCGAAGGTATCAGATCCAGTCTGAGCTTTGATTATAAGATACCACAGGAAGCTTACGATCAGCTCACAGCTTATCAGAGCGTATTGGATAAAGCCACAAGCGGAAGCATTTCCGCTGCACAGGCAATGCTTGACACAAAATACTATCCCTCACAGTTTACTGTAAAATTCGATCTGGCTCAGGCAGGCTTTGACAGACAGACAGGCGTTGATTTCCTCAACACTCTGCTCAGATGCTACGGCGAATACTTCTATGAGGAGTATGGCTACAATAAGCCACTCGGTACAGCCGTGAACGCTCTTGAATACGAAAGCTATGATTACGCTCAGCAGGTAGATCTTTTCAGAAGTTCACTGAGAATCGTAAGAAATTACCTTGCCGATCTTAACAAAGACGATAACACATCTTTCCGTTCAAGCGTTACAGGTTACACATTCAACGACTTATCTGATTACGCAAAAACTATAACAAGTATTGATCTTGACAGAATATCCTCATATATCTCTGTAAACAATGTAACCAAGGATAAGGATTCAGCCCTTGCTTACTACAATTACATGATCGAAAACCTCAACCGTGATAAGAGCGAGTATTCAGAGCGCCTTGCAGCTCTCGATGCTTCCATCACAAAATATCAGAAGGATACTATCCAGGTATTCGGAAACGGTACCAAGGATACAAATCCCGAATCCACACTTCATTCCGAGCAGTACGACTTACTGTTCCAGCAGAAAGTAACTGTTGAAGCAAGTCTTGCACAGGCAAAGCAGGATATAAACTTCTATACTTCCAGACGCGATGCCCTTCAAAACAACAAGAACAGTTCAAAGGCTAACGTTGAAAAGGTAGAGGCTGACATTGCAGAGCTCAGCAAGAAAGTCAAGAACCTTGTTGATCTTACTGAAAAGACTGCAAGCGACTACTACGAGAACGTTCAGTTCGCAAACGCTTACAATATCCTTGTTCCCGCAACAAGATCAGAAAGTGCAAGTCTTGGTCAGGCTGCAAGTGCTTCAACAAAGACTATCGTTATTGTTGAGCTTCTTATATTTGTTATCTATTTTGCTGTTGCATTTATCAGCTCGCTCATTTCCGAGAACAGCAAGAAGACTGCAAAGGCTGCTGCTGACGATGATGATGGCGATTCCGAGGACGTTGACCTTGAAGAGTTAGTTGACATACTCGAAGATGAAGCTGAGAAAGCTGAAAACACCAAGAAGAAAAACTAAAATTACAGGGACTGCCGACGGCAGTCCCTTATTTTTTTATATTCAGAGGTGCATATCAGTTTATGCGCCTCAGCTTGAATACAGACCTAATAAGCCTGTTATCTCCCTTTCGATGTCTATGGCTTCCTGCTCGTTCTGAGTATCATGGGGAATAACGACCATGATCTTTTCAGTGTCCCATTCAAGATCATTATCTCTCAGGAATTTCTTGGCTTTGCCCTTGAACTTCTCACTCTTGGCAAAACAGATATCTGTACGATAATAATCCGTTATCTTGGTCTTTCCTGCTACAAGAGCATAGGAAGCATCGTTTTGCTTATAGAATTTGATGTATGCAAAATACCTGAGTCCGCTGTCTTTCAGAGCAGTTGTGAACTCCATGCGTCTGCTCCAGCGTTTAGCTCCCATTTTGAACCTTGTATCGAACATTTCAGTCTTATACCCGCAGCAGCCAAGAATAAATTCTGTATCTTCCACTGTCAGTCTGCGTTCTTTTCTTGTGTTTGTAATAAGATCATAAAAACGATTTTTCATATAATAAAGCCGCTCCTGTTTGTGTATTTTGGTTTTATCGGCTGTTGCTTTGTATCTCGGCGAGCAGCTTTGAAATATGCTCCCCTACGTTTTCGATCGTGCTGTGGCTTCCGTGAACTCTGATGACCTGCTCCGACAGCTTTTCGCAGTTTGGATAGTTGTCGGGAAGAACAGTATCACCGTCACTGCACAGAGTATAAGCCAACTCATTCTTATCATGAACAGACATGACACGGTACTGCTCCGAAAAATCCGCAGGTATTCCCGAAGCGGCTATAAGCTCCAGCTCATGGGGAAAATGGCAGGGATTTGTGAGTATGCAGGGACGCTTGAACTTCCTGCTGAGCTTATCCGCATACCAGCCGCCCAGACTCTGTCCCACGAATGCAAAATCATCGGCATCGACGTATGCAGAAAGCTGCTCAAGGAGCTCCGACGGTGATATCTCCATGTATTTAAGCTGCGGAGATATTATATCCTCGGGCGAGATCAGCCCCCGCAGCGCCTTGTAATTCTTGTTATCGGCTTCGCCCATGAAGCCGTGCAGATTCAGTATCTTCATATCAATTCCCCCTGTATTCCAAAAATCCTTTCGGCAAGAAACTCCGCCGCAACTGCCGGACGATCTGTCATAGGATCACCTGCTCTTTTTAATGCTATACAAATTATAGCATAATGAAAAGCTATTTACAATACCCAAAGAAAAGGACGGCTTACGCCGTCCTTTACGTTAGTTGGTACTGTTTGCAGCCACTGACGCAGCAACGATAGCAGCCGTCATTGCAGCCTCCTGTGCTGCGATAACAGCAAGTGCAGAAGCAGATACAGCTGCCTGAGCGTTATCGTTATCCTCATACAGGTCAGCTGCCAGCATAGCAGCGTGCATAAGTCTTGTCTTCTTGTCAAGGCTCAGTGCGCCGTAGCCTTTCTGACCGCTGAGCATTTCGTCTATTTCGATAACAGTGTCAATAAGCTCCTTTTCGTCGGCTTCGATAACGGATATAGCCGCAAGCATGGGAAGCTCATAGTGCTTGCCGTATTTTCTTCCTGCTGCAGCGAACATATCGAACATTCCGAACAGTCTGCCCACCTTTGCCTCGGGAGTTCCGTCCGTCATTGCAAGTATATGGGATACTGTCTGAACAGCGTTCTTGTCTGAGAACTTCTTTTTCAGCAGGTCATAGCACTTCTCGGCATCATCAATGAGCTGAGCGTCGCTCTTTTCCGAAAATGCCATAAAGCCTGCCATTACGTTGTCCTCACTTGAAGTGAGTATAGGGTGCTCTTTCTTCATCATATCGTAGAGAGCACGTCCTCTTGCGGCTATCCTGTCAGCCTCCTCTGCTGTGGTCCTCTCGGCAAGGAGAGTTGCAAGCAGAGCAAGATACTCGGATCTCCTGAAGTGGTTTTTGAGTATGCCGTACATAGCCATTACCTTTTCAAACTGAGCCTCAGGGTCAGCAGCCACACAGAGCTTAGCTGTAAAGGGTGCTATTACAACGCCCTTGAGATAGGACGCAAAGCCTGCATTCTTCTTGATGATCTTCTTGCACTCTGCAAGCTTGTCCCCGTCAGCCTTAACATCTGCGGCGCAGAATATATTTGCTGCAACGGGATAGATGTATGAGCTTTCAAACTTGAAAGTCTTCTTGATAGTGTCTCTGTTCTCGATAAAGTCCATTGTGAGCTGTTTTGTATTCTCTTTCATTGTAAAAACTCCTTTTGTGTTATTAGTAAGCTGTTTGCTTCTGTGATCATAGTATATCATATAACAGTGCTGTTGTCCGTCTTTTAATATTACCGTATATTACAATTCTGAAATATTTATCCCGTCAGAGCTCACCGGAACTTCTTCCCTGCGCTTCTGGCGGCAGCTACGCTGTCCCCCACCTTTCTGTAGCATTTTGTGGCTGTGTCATATATAACAAGTCCCGCCTTGCTGTAGTCCACCTTGCCGTCGGTGAGCACATTCTCGTCGGCTTTAAGTCCCACTACCTCTGCGACTACTCTGGTCTCGCCGAACTCCTCCTGTATATCTATTACCCTGCACTCGATAGTTACAGGCAGCTGATCTATGACAGGAGCGTTGACCTTGTCGGACTTTGTAACGGTAAATCCGCACTTTTCCAGCTTGTTCTCCTCATTGTTTCCCGATACGATGCCCACATAGTCGCAGGCTTCTATCTGCTCTGCCGCAGCATAAGCCACTGTGAACTCTCTGCTGCGTTTGATATTTTCAGTGGTCTTGTGGGAAGCTGAAAGGCTCAGGGATATCTGGCTCATACCCACCTGACCGCCCCATGCTGCATTCATGGCATTGGGAGTGCCGTTTGCGTTGTACGTACCGATGATAAGCACAGGAAGGGGTGCGAAAAAGCCTTTTTCAAATGATAATTTCATAGTATATTACCTCCGAAGCAGTATTTTGTATTTATATATATCAATTATACATCACATGAGCAGAAAAAGCAACAGCAGGATCACTTATGCCGAGAGAAATATGTTCACAGAAAGTTTACGATTTCAGCCGCACATCATGCCCGCCTTATCCGTTAATATGTATAAGGAAATTTATTCCGAAAAAAGCATTTTCTGTCTTGCTTTTACAAAAAAAATCATTATATAATGAAAGCAAACAGCAAATGCTGTAAATTCTGAGAGGGCGGGTGACATTATATGTTAAAGAAACTGGCAGCTGCCGTTATAGCAGCTTCAACAGCAATCATTCCTTTTTCCGCAGATAACGTGAACGTTTTTTCACCAACGAATGTATACGCGGAAGAAAAAGGCGCAGCAGTATCGCTTCCCGAATGGGTACCAACAGACCCTGAGTCTGCACTTGAATTCCGAAATACATACGGAGCTGTGCATATCCAGAATGGTCTGATCTGCATCGTTTATCCAAATCGTGCAGAAAAAGGAAAAAGCAGCGACACTTATGGCTATGAACTGCGTACTGATGGGAACAGCAGACAGATATTAAAGCATGACATTTACCTGAGCGATAATACCGAGACCTGTTTTGAAGTGTTCGTATATCAGCCCCAGGTACAGGGCGACCTCACACTGAAGCTTGTTGATCCTCATGTACAGGTGAAGCCATCGGAAAAGGAAACAGGTGACAACTGGGAACCTCCCACCGTTGCAGAATACACATTTACCGTCGATAAGGAGCTCAATATCACCGAGACCGATATCTACAGCTGGCTGCCTGACTGCGAAAAGGAATACTGGGATTATGCAGAGAAAAACTCCCATTTATCCGTAAAGGATAATTATGTTGTGTTCTGCCTGTCTCATAACGCAGGCACTGCCTATGACTGGACTCAGAAAGATAAGGGGACGGAATGCTTCAAGCTTGAAACCACAAGCAGCTGTACTCCCCTGACTTCTGTTCCTCTTGACGGCGGGCAGGTCAACACTATCTATGTATACAAGGCTGTCAAGGACGGCTATGACAAGATTTCTTACTATTTCGGAGAAGTTTTTTCCGATGATTACGAAGATAAAAAGCCTCTTGTTGCTGACTGCGCAGTTATAAACGGCGGACAGAACATACTGCTTTCGGGAGATATGCGTGTCACCCTTGCCGACTATGACACAGGGGAGCTCCTAACCCTTGAAGACGGTGCAATGCCCACCATATGGACAGATATAAGCCAAAGCACTCCCGACGGCGAGGTATTCCTTAATATGCAGCCAAGCGGCTTCAAACAGAATCCTGCTGTTGTACGTTTAGGCAGCTTCTTTGAGGGCTACAATTTCTCATTCGGATTAAGCAGCAGCGACCTGCCTTTGGGATATTCCCTGCCCGATACAGAAGACGGAAAAGCAGGCTTCCACAACGGAACTATCGTCCCCGAGGACTATATGACCGTAAAAAAATACGATAATGGCACCGCTGACGTTGTGTTCAGGCTGAAAAAGAACAGCAACTCCAAGAAATCAACCAAGATAACCTTTTACGACGCAGATACAGGAGAGCTGACAGACATTCCCGAGGACAATACATACCTTCTGAAATGCACCTCAGGAACACCTTCCACAAGCGAGATATTTGATATCAGTTCTAACCCCTGCACATTGAAGTCGGCTTATGTATACGAAAAGTCATGCAGCTATTCTTTCCACACAGACAGCAGATCAGGCGGGTATGACTCCCTTACGTTTGAAGTAATATCCGAAAGCTCAAACAGCGTTGAACTAGCTTGCAGAATGAAGTGGAATCCCAGCGGTGACGCCAACGGGGACGGTTCTGTCAGTGTGGCAGATATTGTCACCATGCAGAAGTGGCTGCTGGGTTCAGCCTCAGTGAAGCTCTCTGACTTGAAAGCTGTGGACTTCTGCCGCGACAACAAACTCGACATATTTGACCTTGTCCTTATGAGAAAGGCACTTCTGAGATCAATAAATCTGCCTGTTGAGGTCAGCATCCAAGAATCAGGCGGCGTTGTAGGAGCAATGCTCATATATAAAGTGTACAGTGAAGGCGAAAATTATTTTCTGTCTTATCAGGATCTGACATATGATCAGGAACCTAAGTCTAAAAGCATCCAGATTTCGGAACAGGAATATCGTGAGATCATGTCTGAAGCTTATAACAACTACCTTGAAGTTGAAACAGCACCACCCAGACCAAGTGAAATAGATTTCAAGGTGACACTTAACAATGCAGACGGCTCTCAGAAACAGGCATCCTCTGACAGATTTCCAAGTGTACTAACAAAGCTGAGAGAGATGCTGGATAAAGGCAATAATAGTTCTTATGTCGAGCCCGATGAGCTTTTTGAGTTCGGCACTCCATTCTTTGTTAAGGAGAACAGTCTGAAGCTTTATTCAGGGCCTGATGAAAGCTATGAAGTCCTCGCTACCATTCCTGCGGATACGCGTCTTATCGAAAAAGGCACTCAGGACAACAACAATGATTGGCTGTTTACGGAATACAACGGTCAATATGGCTGGATAAAGGTATTCACAGATGACGGCAAAACCTCAACGATCTATTTTGAACTTGTTGCAAAAAAGCCTGTGATCTACCTCTATCCCGAAGAGGAGACCGATGTCCATGTGGAGCTGGAGCTCACAGAAGCCGACCTATCAACGACATATCCGAGGTATAACAACGGCTGGAACGTTACAGCTTCTCCCGACGGCTCACTTCTCAACAAGGCTGACGGTACACATCACAAGTACCTGTTCTGGGACGCTGTGAACTGCCGTACAAGATTCGACTTCACTCAGGGCTTCTGCGTTGCAGGAAAAGACACCGAGAGCTTCCTAAAGGAAAAGCTCACATATATGGGACTTACCGAGGAAGAAATGAATGAGTTCATCGTGTACTGGCTGCCGCTGATGGAGCATAATGCGTATAATCTCATTTCGTTCCAGGGCGATGTGTATACAGATTCCGCAAAGCTTAACATCACTCCGAACCCTGACAGCCTGCTCCGCGTATTCATGGCATATGTTCCACTTGAAGAAGCCGTGGATATCCAGCCGCAGCAGCTTGAGACCTTTGAGAGAAAGGGCTTCACAGTCGTTGAATGGGGCGGCAGCGAGATCAAAGCACAAAGCATTTCCAAAAGCTGAATACATTAAAAAATCCGCTCGTATGAGCGGATTTTTATTATGAGCCGTTGATAATGCTGCATCTTCTTCGCACCTCGGCTGTCAGGGCGTCAAAGTATATCTGCGGCTCGACCGCGTTGTATGCAGTATTGTACTCCTCCCACGACTTCTCGAAATCATTGCTCATTACCAGAAGCGGCATATAGTTGAGCTTTATTTCGTTGATCTTCTTTGAGACCTTGCCATACTCTGTTGCATCGGTGGCGGCTCCCTCAAATGACCACATAGGATACCATGCAGGGTTCTCCGCGGGAGTATTCAGGAAGTCTCTGTATGTCTGCTTGCCGTAAGCGTCAAAGCACTTCTTGATCGAAGGTGCCAGATGATCGTGGAATATATTAGGCTGGTTTTCGGCTGTGTACGCATTGACTCCGTCGGGAGCCATTCCGCCGTAATGAGGCATATAGCTGTACATGCACTTATGCTTGAGGGAATAGTCATCGTCGCGCCAGTTGTTGTACTGCTCCTCGGTCTGGTCAAAATATCCGTCATCATTGATGAAATAGTCTACGCCCTCAACTCCCCAGAAACGGAGATTTAGTATCTCGGGTTCGATGAGCTTGCTCATGAACTCCACTGCGCCGTCGGGGTCGGAACAGCTTACGCTTACTCCCACGCCTGTTGAAGCGTTGAATGCAGGATTGTCACGGTAATGCTCCACTGTATCTTCATCGATAGTGATACCTATGGGGATATACGTACACTCTGCGGGCAGCTGACGCTCCGAGCTTCCGAAGTTCCAGTGCTGATCTACCATGCCAAGAACTCTGCCTGTTGCCAGCTTATCATAGTATGCGGCGTCGTCCATAACAAAGCACTCCTGATCTATAATGCCCTTGTGATACTCCTCATTCAGCTTCTTGAACCACTTCTTTGCTGTAGGCAGAAGATTGTAGTCCTTTGCTTCAAGGGTGTCGGGATCAACGTAACAGCAGCCGTCGTTGGGATAGCCGTCAAGGAACATGGGCGGATTGTCCAGAGCAAACATACGGACCTCTGTAGCCTCTATCTCATAGCCTATATACGGCTCTCCGTTCTCGTCAACAGGATTGGCAGCAATATAATCCTCAATAAGGTCAAAGTAGTCATCAAGAGTTTTCAGCTCTGGGTAATTTGCCCACTCGAGGACCTTTACCTGTATCCAGAACGCCTCGCCGTCATGGACGTTGCCTGTGACCTGCTGATTGACAGCTGAAAACAGCGGTATAAAATAAATATGACCGTCCTCAGCACGTAAGGTATCCCACTGAGCGTCTGAATAAAGCGCTTTCAGATTTGGGTACTTGTCCCAGTAATTGTCAAGAGGGATAAAAGCCTTCTGCCTGATAAGGCGCTGACAGTTGGGCCCGTCAGGGGAAATAAAATCAGGATACTTTCCCGATATCATCATGTCGCTGATTATCTTGTCGATATCAGCCTGATCCCGGAGCCACTCCTCGTAAAGTATGTATCCTGTTTTCTCGGCTATGATCTGTCTGATCTCGTTGTCCTCTTCAAGGTTTGTACTCTTTCGTGCGCAGTAAAAGCCTGTGAACTTCTGTATCTCCTGCCCCTTGTTTTTCTTTCCCGGCAATGAACAGCCCACAGAGGATAACAGCATTGCTGCTGCGGATATTGCTGAGAGCAGCTGCTTTTTTTTCATACTTCTTTCCTCCCCCGTTTTAAGGTGAATTTCTAACAGCATTATTTTTATTAATTCATGGTATATTCTGTATCCCCGTTACTATACTCTCATAATGTTCTGAACGCTCTCGACTTTTCGGGAGTGTTCACTGCGTTTTTTCACTTATTTATTACATTCATGATGTATAATTAGGTGCAGGATTGGGGTAAACACGGTATGCAGGGCCGTTTTCAGCCTTATAACCGTCCCCTGCCCATATCTCTACCTGAGACGGATCATCAAGACGATAACATATGAGCCAGCGTACCAGCGGCAGGCTTCCGCCGTCCTCGCGCTTGGTGTAAGGCATTTTCACCTGGAAATCATTGCCTTTCTGCACTCCAAGTTTCATATCAAGGTCAGCACACATTTCCTTTACGAATCTCTCATATCTCTTGTCTGAGTAGTTCCATGTTACGAAAACATGAGTAATATCTCTTGGATTGCTCCAGTTGCTTCCTGTCTCGTGGTTATGACCGTCAACTCGTGCAACTACAGTGAAACGATAATTGCCTTCCTGAGCAAGAGGGCGCTTCAGGTTTGTTATTTTTTCGGAATAGGTACTTGATACGCCGTTGTATTCGGTAGTAGTGTTCAGAACACAGCCGTCAGAAGTTGATTCATAAGCTGTCCATGTGCTCTGAGGAGTATAAAACGACTCAAAAGCATCTTCGTCTTCAAGTGCAAGCATTGCTGACATATATATAGTTCTTGCATTTGCGACTGTAGCCTTTTTCCTTGCAAGGTTTATATAACCATATGCGGAAGGCAGCAGCATAGCTCCAAGTATTCCGATTATTGCAAGAACTACTATCAGTTCTATCAGGGTAAAGCCTTTTTTTCTCATCATACTTGTCACCGCCTTTATGAAATAATGAGCCTATTACTTCTTGGTTATATAATACCACAAAATTCAACAAATTTGATGTACAATTTATAAACATCGTACCAAAATAGCCTGATTTTGTAGTCTTGAACAATTATTCGCATTACCAATTGTATATATTTGCTATTGAGAAGAAGCACATTATATACAGTTTGAAATAAGATTTCTCCTATAAAAATAATGTATAATATGCTCCCATGACCGGCTTTGTCTTTTCGGCAGCCACCTTGTCAATGCGCGAACCGCATTTCTGTATTACAGAAATAAATTATTGATTTTTCGATAATTTTATATTGACAAATAATATTTCGTTTGGTATAATGAAGCCCCTTGAATGGCTGTTCATCTTATTCCTTTACACATTTGACACTCACCCCGAAAACCGTATTGCCGTTCAGTATTCTGACTATAAGAAAAAGATGTAGAAGCGTTTGCTCCTACATCTTTTATTTATGTATTGACTTTTTGCCAAAAACGCAGAGCATACAGCGCCGTCAGCGGACTATCGCAATGTATCCATGCTTCTCCGCGCATTGCAGCTTGGACATCGCGTGAACTTGGACGAGTATGTGATGCCGCAGTATGGACATTCGATCTTTTCATTGAATGAGCCTTTCTGCTCCATTTGCTTTGCAGTTTTAAACAGGTCCTCCATATCGTTTTTATCCATGCGTTTGGTCGGAGTCTGACTGTAAGGCTGAGAATAGCTGCTTTTTCCGTAGTCGTATGCGATAGGCTGGTTCGCAGGAGCTGTGCCCGAATAAGTCTGTGTGCCGGAAGTTTCGGGCGCAGGGACTGCATTTCTGTATTTTATCAGGTTAAGTCCCAGCGTGAAATATGCGTGGAAGCTGATAAAACCAAGGATGAAGATGGCAGTGAAAAGATCCTCCACGTTTATCGAACGTGAAAAATTATCGGTAAGATCCCGAAAAGCCATCTCTGCGGAAATTCCAAAGTTATTGCCTTCACACAGTAGGGACTGCAGTTTTGAATTGAACCTGCTTGTATTTTCAGTAGTCAGAACAGGATCGGTATAATCCCCCTGCATTCCCTCCCAGTACCAGTCGTTGAAGATCGGATCAGGCTCGGCAGGCTCCGAATAAACTATCAGCCAGTGCATCTCGTCACTGAATTCCTGAAGATACCTGTCATAGGCATAGCGCTCAAGATCATAATAATTATCGCTCCATGTCTCGTTATGTACCGTTACTACCGAGGGAGCTATACCTGTCTTGTCCATAAAAAGCTTCAGCTCCTTATAGAGCGTGTCCCTGTTGTTTATGACCCCCGCTTCGTCTTCAATGATAATGCTGTGGTCGTAATTCTTCGGAAGTATATGCAGAGCATCCTTCAGCATCATAAAGGCAAAGAACAGGAACGGCAGGTACACGACCGCTAACAGCAGTCTCAGCGGCTTGAACTTGGGATCAAATTTATTGTCGGCATAGAAGTAGCGCTGCTGACCGTGTCTGTTGTGGTAGGAAAAACGTCTTGCGCCTGCAAAGTGCGACCTGCTTATCCTCGGACCGCTTGCACCTCCATGACCTCCATGGCCTCCGTGACCTCCGTGTGAACCCCCTCCGTGGGAGCCTCCCCCAGATGAATGCGGCATATTATCCCCCCATATATCAAAATATTATTGATATTATATACCAAGGAAACGCTTTTGTCAATATACTAAGTATTAACAAAATTCATATCATGAAAAAAAGTCGTGCAGCAGAAAAAGGGCAATAAGGCAAGTCTTATTGCCCTTTTATTATAAAATTCGGTCAGCATAGGTTCAGAAGCCTTTTCTGAACTGTCAGAGCGTCCATATTGGTAATGCCGTCATTGGTATTGTTTACGTCAGCATTGAATTCGCCTCTTATGGACAGACCGTACTTATTTGGATTGCAGAGGGACTGCATTATCAGGACTACGTCGCCCATATTCACTTCACCGTCAGCTGTAGCGTCGCCTGTTCTGTAGGGAGCTGCTTTCGGAGCCTTCGGCTCCTGATTATTAGCCTTATCCATATCAAACAGAAGATCGCCCAGTGATACTATGTAATCGTAGTATACTCCGTATGGCATATCGCGGAAGAAGCCCGAATCACGGTCGTAATATCTCCAGTCTCTGTTCTCGAACTGAGTGTAAAGCTCTGATGCAAAGAATTCATTGTACAGGTCAAAATCAACGCTGCCGTACTTGGAGATGTATATTCCCGCAAACAGAACATCATAATCATCGCAGGCAATGCCGTTTTCGTTGCAGTCAAGGGCATAGATGGCGTTTCCGTCGGGCTTCCAGTCGGGTCTGTTCATGTTCTCATTGTATCTGCCGTTATTTGCTCTGGAGAACATCATCGGATCATACCATCTCTTTACAACATTTACGATCTGGTCTATATTGTACTCCTTGACAGTGATGACCCTGTAGCAGGCTGAAAGAATCTCCATATCCATGTCATCGAGCTTGCCGTCATCGTTCATATCAGGTGCAGAGATCCTGCCCTCCTGAACAGCCTTTTCGTAATCGGGATAGGTAGCTGCCATATAATTCTGGTTATTGCTGTGCCAGCTGAGTATATCGCAGTAGTCCTCATACTTTACAAGACCTGCTTCGATAGCGTCAACTCTTGCCTCGCCCATATAGTCATACTCATACTTCTCTCTTGAGAAGAACTCACCCTTTGAATTGGTAAAGGTTTCATCATGTCCCGAAATACAAGCCACGCACTCTCTGAAGCGTATATCATCAAGATATTTTTCATCGGCATTTGAGATGAGGTACTCATAGCATTTATCGGGATCGAGCCATTCCTCGGTGAAATCATAGTTGTTTATGATCTCCTTGGTGACAATGACTGAGCCTGCGTCGAAATCATGACCGATGTATCTGTGCTCTCTGAAATACTGAGCGCAGTTTTTCAGTGTGGACTCCTTCATGGGGAAATCCTGATAGAACATATCGGAAGACATGCAGAAGCCAATATCCTCGGACACCGTTCCAAGTATGGAATCAAGTCTGTGTTCTATCGCCCAGCCTCTGTTCTGTGGATCAACGCCGTATTTCTCAGCGAATTCATCTCTTATGTCAAAGTCAAGGTTCCATACAACATAACCTACCAGATATTCATCGAATACCCAGTAATCAAGGCAGTCCTTGTAATCCACAACGCCGTCCTCATTGAAGTCGAGGCTGATGTTATTCTCGCGGTCATATTTTACGGCATAATCGTATTTTAAATTCGGCTGCGGCTTACTTGCGCACCAATCAATAAAGCGCCATGATTCATCTGATACCCTGCCGTTCTCGTCCTTATACTTATAAGCATCGAAATCCTCGGGAATGATACCGTTATTGAGCAGATAATAATTGTATATGGTGTCCATCTCAGGACTTACTGCAGCATATGCGTCACGGGCATCAAATATATCGAATTTTCCGTCGCCGTTAAAGTCGGGATCAAGCTCGCCAGATTCGATCTGGGAGTAATGATTTAAATTGGAATACATATAATCCTCTTTCGCATCAAAGCGAACTATAGGCGAAGCATTTGCAATTATAGGATTTGCCATTGTTGAAGACGCTGCCAAAGCAATTAAAAACTTCCTCATAGTAATGTTCCTTTCATAAAAAGCATTCGGTTCATCGTGGTCCACATCAATATCAGTTGTAACGATCTTATCAGGCTTTTGTGTGAAAGCTGAGGTGCCCGCCCAAGTCGTCTGCTGTGCAGAAACAGAAACTGTGGTCTGAGTACTTAGGGGAGATGTTGTTTTTTTTCGCAGAAACAGCCGTGACGGTATCACTGCTTGGCTGTGTGCCCGCAGCTATACTGCTGACTGTGGGAGCTGAGGTGACTTCAAGCTGTTCGCTGCTGACTGATGTGGGTTCATCGAACTCATTTGTCGGCTTTGAACGTTCGGGAGCAAATTTCCATGCGCCTATGCCTGCTGTGACCGCAGCACAAAGGCACACAGCAGAAAGCGCTGTCCTTTTTACAATGCGCATCTTTGCTTTTTTCAGAGCGATCTTCTCATCTCTTCGTCTGAGCAGATCACGAGTGATCTCATCCCATTCCCGCATACTCTATCCCCTCCTTTTCCAGCTCATCACGGAGAGCTTTTTTTGCCTGATATAGTAAATTTGTCATCTGCCGGCTGCTCTTATGCATTATAGACGCTGCTTCCGAATTGCTGAAGCCCTCGATATATGTAAGGCATATCGCCTGACTGTACTGGCTCCGCAGTTTTTTCAGCGCCCTGTGTATCATCAGCTTCTGTTCCTCTTTAATATAGTTTTCCTCGATATCCTGCCCCGAAGCGAGCTCTGAGCACTCGTCAAGGGAGGTATCTCCTTTTTTCTTCATGCGCCTTAGATAGTCTATAGCAAGATTCCTTCCTATTGAGTACACCCATGTCTTAAAGGAGCTTTTCCCGGAGTATTTCGGCTTTTTGTAAGCCAGCTTGAAAAAGGTCTCCTCCATGAGCTCCTCGGCATCATGTATATTATTGGTAAAACTATTCAGATAGATGGTGAGACCGTCCTTGTATTCACGGACAATGTCTCCCAGCGCTGAATCATCTCCGGCAAGATAACGGCTGTAGCTACTTGCACCATTATCCATTGAACGGCTCCTTTCCGGAAAGACTATAGCAAACGTCAAAATTCTTTAGCGTTTGCTATCTGCCGATACGCACGCAGCAAACTTTAAGCTTGCGTATGTACGAGACACTATTAATAATTGCCTTTCACTTATTAGACGAGTTTTTATAAGCAAATGTCTTAGAATATCAGAAAATTTTCTTTGTTTTTATTATACCACGCACCGTTTTTCCTTTCAACTTTATTGCAAGCTGTTTTTAGCCCGTTCTGACTTGATGAATTGGAAGGATTATGGTATAATAAAAAGACACGAAAATGAGCGAGATATGATTCTTCAGGAGGCGTTTTATGAAAGACTTTCCGCTATTTATGAAAAACCAATTGAACCATATTGATAGTAGTCAGCAAAACACACCTGATATTGACGGATATTATTATGAAGGAAAAGATGGCAGTCAGATTTGCTTCTGGACTTATTATTCAGATAGAGAATCCAAAGAAAACATACATGAATTTGATGAATATGTGTTCTGTGTGTCAGGTGAATATGTAGAGATATTTAATGACGAAGAGCATATTCTTCATTCAGGCGATGAATTATTGATTCCGAAAGGTACTCCGCATCACGGTCGGGTTACTAAGGGAACGCGTACTATTCACGCCTTTGGAGGAAAGAGAATAATTTAAATTAACTGATTTTATGTATAGAAATCGGCTCGAAATCCTTAGTAGTAAAACACCCTGTGTTTACTACCATTTTTACTACTAACGATGTCCGCAATTTGCTAAAACTTGCCGCGTTTTGTAGTTTTCGCCCCGTTCTGCCAAATTGGCAGTAGGAAAAATAAGCCGCGATTTACCGCGCAAAATACGGCAATACTGAGCAAATCAGAGAGGAAAAAAACGTATGATAAAAGTTATGTTTGTTTGCCACGGCAATATCTGCCGCTCGCCAATGGCTGAATTTGTAATGAAAAAGCTGGTATCAGACGCAGGCTATGCCGACGAGTTTTACATTGCTTCCAGCGCCACCAGCACGGAGGAGCTGGGCAATCCCGTGTATCCGCCTGCACGCTCCGAGCTTGCAAAGCACGGTATCGGCTGTAGCGGCAAGACTGCTGTCCAGCTGAGGAAGTCCGATTACGAAAAGTACGACTATTTCATCGGAACGGACACTGCCAATATCCGCAATATGAACCGCATTTTCGGCAGCGACAAGGACGGGAAGATATACAAGCTCCTCACCTTTGCAGGTCGGGGCGACGACGTTTCCGACCCGTGGTACAGCCGTGATTTTGGCAAAGCCTACGCCGACATTGAGGAGGGCTGCAAGGGACTTCTCAATTACCTTATGGAGCAATTATGACGGAAACAGTGATAATTGACAACGGCTTCACGCTCGCAGGCTTCACCTCAGGCAATGAAGGCATATGGTCGAGAAACGCGCCTCTTGATCCGCCCACAAGCGACTACGTGCGCCTGAGCGAAAAGCTTGGGATACAGCTGTCACGCTTTCTCCGTCCATATCAGGCAGGCGGTGACAGGGTGGAAACAGTCACCTCGGAACAGGTCGGCTCGGGAGTTATAAAGGACAGCGACTTCAAAAAGGTTGACGGACTTGTCACTGCTGAAAAAGGCATTGTCCTGAGCATTATCGCTGCCGACTGCGTACCTGTATATCTTATTGATAACAGGGCGGAGGTCGCGGGACTTCTTCACTGCGGTCGGAAGTCTGCGGCAGGAGTTCTCCTACATAACGCAATAGAGCGTATGAAAGAGCTTGGGGCAGTACCGTCCGAAATACAGGTAACGATAGGTCCGCATATCTGCGCGGACTGCTATGAAGTCGGCGAGGAAGTCCGTGCTGAGTACGCCAAAGCCTTTGCTCCAAAGGAGCTTGAAAGCATATTTGAGCTGCAAGGTGAAAGTCTGCATCTCAGCCTGCGGTCGGCTATACGCCTGAAAGCGGCAGCAGAGGGAATAAGCTCCCAAAACATAACTGCTATTAACTGCTGCACCTGCTGCCATAAGGAATATTATTCCTACAGGCGCGGCGACAGAGGAAAGCAGAATCTTGCGTATATTATGATGAAGTCACTGTAAAAGTTAAGAAAAACCAATGGTTTGATGCCGTATTATTATAAGATAGTTTACTGTGTATAGTTTTCGTTTTCTTCAAAAGTGTTTGAACTGTGAAGAAAGCACTTGCAAGACCACATCATTTATTCACAAAGCTTTTATGAATGTGAAAAAAGCAACACTTAAATTCCCATAATATTCTATATTAACTGCATATTTATTTCACACAGAGGAAATATAATATAATCACAGCAGCGGGAAAGGCTCCCGAAAGAAAGCGAAAATAAACATCCCGAAAGGAATAGTGAATATTATGAGAAACGAGTACAAATACACAGTAAACGGCAGAAACGAAAACAATGAGACAAACGGCACGGATAACAAGTACAGTGAATACACCTGTTTTTCAACAGACAGCAATGTGTCCAATAAAATAAAAAGACGCATGAGTGCTAAGATAGCAGCGTCGATCATGGCAATGGTCCTTGTATCAGGAGGTTCAATCGGTATCTACCATTACGAATTCGGAACAGACAACGGCATATCAACAGTTGATATCGATACATCAGAATCAGCTGAAACAGCTTCCGAAACTTCTGTTACAGCCAAGAACGTGAGCTATATCGCTCCCGCAGACTCTAACAGCGGCGAGCTTACCACAGAGGAAGTAGTTGAAAAGGTGCTCCCCTCAGTTGTCGGTATCGAGTCCACATTCACAATGACCTCACAGAGCAGCGGCGGCGGTTACTTTAACTTCGGCGGATTCGGTCAGGCTCAGCAGCCTCAGACCTCTTCGGCAACTGCTACAGGCACAGGCGTTGTCATAACAACTGACGGCTATATAGTAACAAATGCCCATGTTATCTATGATACAGAGTATAATGCAGGTCTGGCAAACAACATATCAGTCATCGTAAATGAAGAGGACCGCTATGATGCAGAGGTCATCGGATATGACACAGACTATGACCTTGCAGTACTTAAAATAAACGCCAAGGATCTTGTTGCAGCCGAATTCGGCAACAGCGATGAGCTCAGCCTCGGTCAGAACGTTATCGCAATAGGCAATCCTCTCGGTTTCGACCTTATGAACACTGTAACAAGCGGTATCGTATCGGGACTTAACCGCCAGATCACCATAAACGAAAAGTCAATGACTCTTATCCAGACTGACGCAGCCATAAACTCAGGCAACTCAGGCGGACCTCTCATCAACAAGTACGGTCAGGTGATAGGTATCAACTCCTCAAAGATGTCAGCATCATATTCCGAGGCAAGCATTGAGGGAATCGGCTTTGCTATCCCTTCAAACGAAGCGTCAAGGATAGTTGAGGATATAATGGAATACGGCTACGTAACAGGCAAGCCGCAGCTGGGTATCAGCTGTCAGGATATTACCGAGAATATCTCAAGAATGTATGATATCCCTGTGGGCGTATACGTTACAGCAGTAGCAGAAGACAGCGCAGCTGAAAAAGCAGGCTTACAGGCGGGCGATATCATTACCAAGATCAATGACGAGGACGTTGCCTCATTTGAAGAGCTTACCGCTAAGAAGAATGAGCATAAGGCTGGCGAGACTATCGAGCTCACCTATGTCAGAAACGGCGCAGAAGACAAGGTCACAGTAACACTTGACGAGGCTGCAGCCCCACAGAATTAAGTTTACCTCACCCCTCTCTATATATAATGCCGCAGACTTGTGCTGCGGCATTTTTGTTTAACCTTGTTCGTTTTTCCAAAGCAGTTCATACTGCCGCATCAAGCGTTCTTTCGCCTGCTCACGCAGCTTCTCGGGACCGAGTATCTCTATGACAGGTCCGAAGCTGAGCAGCATTATGAGCACCTCTGTCTCGTCCTGTTCGTCGTACCAAAGCTCAACGGTATATTGCCCTGTTTCAAGGTCGCGGACAGTATGCTTCTCGTAGGGAGCAAATTCCAGCATGAAGCGCTCCACGCCGTTTCTCTCGTTAGTCACCCTTATGACCGCAGGAGTGCTGCACTTTCGGCTGCTGAAATAATCGTCCATAGACACAGGAGTACGGAACACTCGCCCCGTATCGGTTATCGTATCTATCCTGCCGATATTTATAAGACCGCTGTTCTTTATCTTATCATTGCCGAGCCGATAGCAGTACGCTCGGAACTTTCCGTTCTTGGGCGAAAACTCAATTTTAAGCATTACAAACCTGCCGCTGACATGCTTTCCGTGAGCTGATGTGAAAGATATATCCACTATTTTACGCTTCTTCACAGCGTCAAGAGCTGTACGGAAAATTGCGATATATTTCTCGTCGGAATAGTCGTCATGGTCTGCATGTCTGTCCGTGAGCCTGAAATGCTCATGACGGTACAGGGGCTTTACATCTGCAAGCTCCTCCATTAAGCCCTCTATGACATCGTCCTCAAGGAAAAGCCTTATCCTCGGGTCGGAGAGCTTGGCTTTCAGCCACATTTTTTGCAGCTTTGTCAGCACCTTCACAGGTGATTTTTTTGTTATGCGCCTGAGCATATTATCGACGCCCCGTCTGAATAGTCCACAGTCCTCTCCGCTGGGTATGAGCTTCTGAGGCAGGAACAGCACAGAATCGCGGAAGCCATCACGCATTACAATTTCACGGACTGTCTTTTCGTCCGTGACCTCATTTTCAAGAAGCCTCGCAGCTATACGGAAATATGTGCCATATATCTCACTGAATATGTTCATCTTCAATACCTCCGTACATTCGGTACATTCTGCGGATATCGCTGTAGAAACGCCTGCGTATCTTCTCTGTTCCGCCCTCTATGGAAACTATCCGCCCGATAAAGGTCTTTGCCCAGTGCATCAGCTCGTTGGGGTCAAATACATCGGCAGTCAGAGTATAGAGCCCCTCCCCTGTCTTTTCAAGAACGGCACAGCGCTTCTCACGCTCTAAACGGTCTATGATGAAGCTTTCGTTCCTCTCGTCAACAGTAAAGGTTATCTTAATGGCGCTTACTGCGCCCACTTCATGACGGTCTCCGAATGAAACTCCGAAGCAGCGCTGTATATTCACGTCATAGCGCTCTCTGAGCCTGTCATAGTCAGCGCAGACGGACTCCCTCTTTATCTGTTTTATCCTGTCAAGCCTGAAAGTGACGAACCTGCGCCGTCTCGGCACATATGCCGCTATATAGCGCCTGCCCGTCTGCACGGAAACGAGTATCTGCATGGGGATTATCTCCTCTTCGGAAAACTCGTCGTCTTTCTTCCATGAGAATTTCTTCACAGTGATACTGCACTTATCATCGATAGCCGCCAGTATATCGGGGACGAGTATGTCCTCAAGGGAGTGTATCATGTAATTATGCTTTATGTGGAACAGGTCATTTTTGATGCCGACAGCTTTCATTATGCTGTTGCCGATAACTCCCAGATCGGGAGCTTCCGAAAAGAACTTCAAAGCGTCATCAAGTCCCCTGTACATCTTTATGAGATCATCTGCACATAAAGCGGCAAGGGAGTAATACATGGTCTTGCCCTGCTTTTCGGCTGCAACTATCCCCTCATCGGTATATTCCTTTAGCTTGTTTCTCACAGTCTGGTCATCAAACAGCTGCTCGTATTCGCTGTTCAGAGTATCGGTCAGCTCCCTGAGAGTGCGGCTCCTGCCGTCCTGCAATATATCAATAAGAAGAAAATGCAGCTTTATATCGTTATCGGTGAAGCTCTTGGAGTAATATGCGTTATACAGCGGATTTTCGGAAATATGACCGCTGTCAACGGAAATGGATACATGACGTCCCTTTGCAGAATCATCATAGCGCATATAGTCCTGCATCCAGCTCTCTACACGCCTCTTCTCGTCGTCGTAGGTGCGGACGCTCTTTTTGTCGAAATCGCTTCTGACCTTGCAGCCGTAAATGAAGAAATCACGAACATATTCTCTTGTTTTATCGAAATTCTTTATAAGCTCCGAAAAACCTGCCATTTGAGCCACTCCCCTTTCCTTATTTATATATTAACAGAAAAATATGTCATTTTCAAGTGACGAAGGAGTGTGCGCAGATTTTTTTATATGATTATTTCCAATTCCTGTGGTATACTAAAGTCAAGCTAAAGGAAAGAGAAGTGAAGAAAATGTTCGTACATTACAACAAGAACGAAAATATGCTCCCCATAAAGATATGGCAGACAGATATGGAAGCTGTCGGCGAGAAGTGTATCGAACAGGCGGAGCACCTTGCGAAGTTACCATTCGCACACAAGTGGATAGCACTAATGCCCGATACTCATGCAGGAAAGGGTATGCCCATAGGCGGAGTCATCGCCTGCGAGGACGTTGTTATCCCAAATGCGGTAGGAGTTGATATAGGCTGCGGCATGGCTTATGTCCAGACCGATATCCCCGTATCGCTTCTCCGTGAAACAGTAACAGGCAGCGGCAACCTTGTGCAGACTATCTGCGGCGATATCCTGAGAAATATCCCCACAGGCTTCGCGCATTACAAGACAGCTCAGGCATCTGAGGTACTCGACCGTGCAAAGGCTGAAATGGGACAGTACGAGGCTGACAAGGAGCTTATCCCTCAGATAGAGGAGGGCTACTTTCAGGCAGGTACTCTCGGCGGCGGAAACCACTTCATCGAGCTCCAGCAGGACGATGACGGAATGTGCGGTATCATGCTCCATTCGGGCAGCCGTCACTTCGGCAATATCGTGGGACAGTACTTCAATAAGATAGCTCACGGGCTCAACGACAAGTGGTTCTCACAGGTGCCCAATGAATGGAATTTACCGTTCCTGCCTGTGGATACAGACGAGGGCAAGCGCTATCTTGCGTGGATGCAGCTCTGTATGGATTTCGCCTATGAGAACCGTGCTATCATGCTCGGCAAGATAAAGGATATATTCACAAAGCACATTGAGAAGCACACAGGCATAGCTCCTGTATTCTCGGATGAGATAAACTGCCACCACAACTATGCAGCCCTTGAAAATCACTTTGGCAAGAATGTATGGGTACACAGAAAGGGTGCTATCCGTGCAGGCGAGGGTGAAATGGGCATTATCCCGGGCGCTATGGGCTCCTACAGCTACATAGTACGCGGCAAGGGCGATCCCGACAGCTTCATGTCATCTTCTCACGGCGCAGGCAGAGCTTACTCAAGAACCGCAGCAAAGGACACATTCTCCGTAGAGTCCGTAATGGTAGACCTGAAGGAAAAGAATGTAGTTCTTGCCAAGAACAATAAGAATGATGTAGCTGAGGAAGCTCGCTTTGCATACAAGGACATCAACGATGTAATGGCTAATCAGCAGGATCTTACAGAGCCTGTGAAGAAGCTCTTCACCGTCGGAGTAGTAAAGGGTTAATTTATTTCGCCGCCTCCAGCAATATTGGCAGTTCGTTCAGAACGGGTTCGACTCCCACGGCGACGAGTTTTAAGACAGCGCGGAGCCCGCGCCGCCTTCCACGTTGGGGCTCGTAAACTCGCTCACTATCATCAAAAATGCAGCTTGCATTTCGCTTACAGCACTTTTTTAAGACACTTACAGCAGATTTTTAATGAAAATGGATTATTCATACGGTGTCTTGATATTATATTTTTATTGATCAAAGGCACAAACAGCAATCATCATTATCCTGTCACGATAACAAAGTGCCTTGCATTTCATTAAGGTGCATACAGCAGAACTCATGACTATGCTGTTAACGTAGTATCATAAAAGCACCTTGTTAAGACGCACACAGCAATTCGTTTGGAATTTTATGAATTGATAAATTGTAATACGGCGTCTTGTATTCAAAATCTTAATATCGGCTCTGACAGCATTATTGTCTTAACGCAGGAGGCTGCCCCTACGGAGGTAAGCACTGTGACACAAAAAGAGCCGCGGCGCGGAGCCCGCGCTGGCAAGCCACGTTGACGCTTGCTCCGCGCGCTAACAATTATTTGAAGACTTAGTCTGCTTTCTCTCATTGCAACAGCAGAAAAGTACTCAGAAGCAATAAGTCAGCAACAGCATAAGGAATTGGTCATTACAGGTTCAAATCCTGTCCTGCGGAAACGTATGGTAAAAAACGCTGTCTTGAAACTACCGTTTGATTTTACTTTCCGTAAGCGAAAGCAGACTTTGGAGCAAACAAGACGTGAGCGAGCTTGCGAGCGTCAACGTGGACACCCGCGGGGGTTCCCCGCTGAAAGGAGAGAGAAACTATGCTTAACTACTTAAAGAACGAGTCCAACATGACATATACCGAAAACGGCGGTACTGCTTACCGTTCAACCGAGTCATTCTGCCTTGATATGTTCTTCAAGGCAGGTGCGATGAGAAATTTCACAGCCCAGGAGATAGCTGACGTGGTAACACGCGCTTACGCCGAGGATCCCGACAAGACCATGAAGATAATCTTCTTCGCCCGTGACGCAAGAGGCGGTCTGGGTGAGAGACGTTTCTTCCGCTGTGCAGTTTCCGCACTGGTAAAGACAGCTCCCAAGGCTGTTGAGAAGAATATCCCTCTGTTCGCTGAGTACGGCCGTTTCGACGACCTGTGCGTACTTCTGGATACTCCTCTGGAGAACGCAGCAGCCAAGGAGATAAAGTCTCAGCTGGATAAGGATATGGCAGCTATGAATGCAAAGGGGCAGGCTTCCCTGCTTGCAAAGTGGCTGCCCTCAGTCAATGCGTCCTCAAAGGATACACGAAACAAGGGCAGACGTATGGCAGCACTGCTTGGCATGACCGAGCCTGCATACAGACGTACTCTGTCCGCTCTGAGAGCATACACAGACATACTGGAGAACCGTCTCCGCGAGCGTGACTACACATTCGACTATGAGGTACAGCCCTCATGCGCTATGTTCAAGTACCGCCGCGCTTTTATCAGAAATGATAATGAGCGTTATACGGGCTACCTGAATAACGTACACAACGGCACAGCAAAGCTCAATGCCGACAGACTGTTCCCCTACGACATAGTGAGAGCCGCACTGACAGGCAATATATCGGCAGCAGAGAGAAAGTCACTGGACGCCGCATGGAAGTCCCTGCCCGACCTGACAGCTTCAAGACGTGAGAATGCTATAGCTGTTATAGACGGCTCAGGCTCTATGACCTGCGGCTGCGGAGGAATACGTCCTATAGACGCAGCGCTGTCTCTGGGAATATACTTCGCAGAGCACAATAGAGGCGAGTTTGCGAACCACTTCATCACTTTCTCCGAGAAGCCCCGTCTCGTAGAGATAAAGGGCAAGGACATAGTGGAGAAGGTTCGTTACTGCGACACCTTCAACGAGGTGGCAAATACAAACCTTGAGGCTGTGTTCATGCTGATACTCCGTACAGCTGTAAAGAACAAGGTCTCAGCAGCAGATATGCCCTCGAAGCTCTACATAATCTCGGATATGCAGTTCGACTACTGCGTTGTGGGCGGCAATGACGATGTACTGTTCAAGGCAATGAGAAAGCTCTACAACCAGTACGGCTACGACCTGCCTGAGATAGTATTCTGGAACGTAAATGCAAGATGTGACGCGATGCCTGTAACACGCTCCGAAACAGGAGCTGCACTGGTATCGGGCTACACACCATCAGTATTCGATATGGTCATGGGCGGTGAAATATCCCCCGAGGCTGTAATGGATAAGATACTTGCATCCAAGAGATATGCGCCTATAACGGCGGCGTAAGAATGATATTTGCCCCACCCGATATCGGGTGGGGCTGATTTTATTTCATCTCAGGCACCTTGCCAATAAGCTCCAATTATGCATTCGCACCTCAAAGGCATTTACAATACCGGGCAAAAATGATATAATATGGAAAGAACGAAAATACTGTGAACTATATTTTTAAGTGAGGTAACAGCAATGCAGTCATACAGAATAACCGCTGATGAAGCCCAAAACAGGCTCATCGCAGGCAATAAGATATACATAAGCTCCAGGGAACTCACCAGCGATGTCTCGTCTGAGAATCTGCTGCGATTCAGTCAGAACGGTCAGCAGCCCTATGCCATAATCATTGCATGTTCAGATTCGAGAGTTGTTCCCGAGCTCATATTCTCCGCAGGGATAGGCGACCTTTTCGTTATCAGAGTTGCGGGAAACGTTATCGATTCCCACCAGCTTGGCAGCATCGAGTACGCGGCGGAGCACCTCGGCACTGGACTCATCGTTGTCCTCGGTCACGACCACTGCGGCGCTGTTGACGCTGCCATGAACCACGAACCCGACGGCTATATCAAGTACATCACGGACGAGATAGTGAAAGCTATCGGCGATGAAAAGGACGAGGTCAGGGCTTGCTGTCTCAACGTGAAGCACAGCTGCCAGATCATTGAACACAGCCTGCAGATACAAAAGGACGAGCGTGAATACGGACTTAAAGTCCTCGGTGCGATCTATCACCTTGAAAGCGGAGAGGTGGAGTTTCTATGAAAATGAGGATACCCGAAAGCTGCGCAGAATGTCTGTACGAACGCCAGAAGAATAAAACGAATAACGCAGAGTATCTCGCTGAGATAAAAAGGCTTCTCGATAACCGAAAAGAAACCGATACAAGTCCGTATATGGTATATCTTTTCAACAAGGTACACCTGAAATACTTCGGTGAAAGCGCTGATTACAGCGCCATAAAGAAGCAGTACAATGATCTTGTGCTGTCTATGGAGGACCGTCTTCGCCGCGAGATAAATTCCGCCGAAGACCCTCTTGCAAAGGCAATGATAATGTCGCGTATAGGCAATTATATCGACTTCGGAGCTATGAACAGCATTGACAGTGACGAGTTCCTTGGGCTGTTCAGCAATACAAAAATGCGCAAAGATGACGTCAGAACTTACGAAGCATTTCTCCGAGAGTGCAGAAATGCCAAAACATTCCTTCTGATATGTGACAACTGCGGAGAAATAGTCCTTGACAAGCTCATGCTTGAGCAGCTCAAAAAGAGATTTCCGCAGCTTACTGTTACGGCTATGGTGCGCGGCGGAGACGTTCTTAACGACGCAGCTGCCGAAGACGCCCGATATGTGGGGCTTGATGCTGTTGCCGAGATAGTTTCCAACGGCACAGCCATCGCAGGAACTATCTGTGAAATGCTGCCCGACAATGCCAAAAAAGTCCTTGATGATTCCGACGTGATACTCGCCAAAGGTCAGGGCAATTATGAATCCATGTCTGGACAGGGCAGGCATATATTCTATGAATTTCTCTGCAAGTGCGAGCTTTTCACCACACGTTTCAATGTCCCCAAGCTTACAGGAATGTTCATTGAAGAAAACTAAGAAAAAGGCAGCCAAGGGCGCTTCCGTTAGCGGAAAAACACCAAACCAAACCGAATAGGAATAAAGCCGATACATTACGTATCGGCTTTAATTATAATACCAATATTTATAATTATCTTTAAATATAAATCCGATAATTATCGTATTACATTGGCGGATTATGCGCACTATGAAAAATCCCGCAATGGCATTGTCATCATATATTCCCAGTATTTCGATTTTATCAGCCGTATCGGAAGCATACATATCATCAAGGGAATTCCTTTCACATTCGGGAAATGCCTCTTCATTTATGGCGTCTGCTGTCAGTTTATCCTCTGAGTTTTGCGGAAGTAATTTCAGCTGCATTTTTATTCTACTCATTCATTGCAACACATCATTCAGCCAACGATTTTCTGTCTTTGGAGCTCAGCTTCATAACAGCAGGCCATATCACGATAATGAAAGACATCATTATGAAGTTCCTGATAAATGCTCCCCGGTGTATACCGAATACGGCTTCCAGAGGAGAACCGCCGAATGTTATTATCAGCATGACCATAACAGCTCCGACACCACCAAGAACAGCTGTTTTCAGGGATAGTGACGGACTGTACCTCACCCATTTTTTCTCGGCATACCTTGAAAAGCAAAGTGCAGTAAACCTGCCTATACACCCGAATCCGTCCTTCATCATTATATCAGGATCAGCGATAAGCTCTCCGTTCACCATATCCCTCGGGTACGGCTTTACGAATATATATATCAGTGCCAATATTCCAAAAGCTATTCCGCCTACCAAAAACATGTCTTCCTTTTCCGTATGGCAGGACAGGTACTCAAACAGCTTTGACATACCGAATACAACAGCAGCTCCGAGCAGTATAGCTGCGAGAACATCCTGCGGAGTATGTACGCCCAGATAGTTTCTGGAAAAAGCAGTGAGAAATATCATGAACAGACAAACGAACGATATCCATCTATGCTTTTTCGGTGACCTCAGAGCTAAACACCCGTAAATGGAGGCTGCATTTGAAGTATGACCGCTGGGGAATGAATAGCCCGTTGCCGATCTCACTGCATTTTCGGCAGGAATGATACGGCTGTCCCTTATCCACGGCCGATAGACGCAGGCAGTCAGTTTTATGACAACAGTAAGCACTGAACTCAACGCATATGATGAAAGTGCATACAGTCCCACGCGCTTATCCGTACACCAGTATATGAAAGCAGGTATAACGATCAGAAATGAAATAGCAAATAATGATACGAGCTCCATAAACGGCGTCAGTACATCATTTATCCTTTCTCTGAAACGCTGCAGCATCAACAGATAATCAATATCCATTTGCATTGCTCCTTAGTTTTATATGCTTATGCAGCGATCCCACGGCTTCGGATCATTTAATATCAATAACGACCCAGTCGTGATCTTCATGCAGATACTCACTGTTACAGTAGGGACAAGCTTTTACTCTGTGGGCGTCAAAGCTTGCGCCGCATGAGGGACAGTTCACGGCAGAGAAAGAGAAGCCGAGCTCAGTGGGGTTCTTGATACGCTTCCTCACATGAATTCTGTACTTGTCCGACTTGCTTTTGACTTTTCCGTCTTTGTAATGGAGACAATCCAGAAACAGCGTGACCTTTGCATCGCATACCATGTTTTTTATTTTGCAGCTGTTTATGCTGAAATTGTAAAGCTGCGCTTCAATGATATCGGCTGCCCTTTCGGGACACTGACATTTGCAGCAGGCAAGCTCCGAGGCATCTTTGCTGTAAACAGCCATTCTGAACAGTGATATCATCTTATCGCGGAAGTATTCCGACGAAAACTCGGGATCGTAACATTTTATCGTATATGCACGAAGCACCGTAGGGAGCGCATGTCCTCCGCCACGAAGCCCCTTGCCGATGAGTCCGAAGGTCTCAAACAGCTTTTTGAACACAAAGATAATGCCGCCGAGCATAGCTCCGCCAAAGACTCCTGCAAAGAGAGCAATGAAGATATTCATGATCATACTGGGAGTCTGCCCTGAGAACAGGTTGATAATTATCTCTGCTATTGTGATCGGTATGGCGCACGCCGCTATCAGGATCGTCAGATCACGTTTGTTTTTGAGCCTTGTCCTTTCGGTGTTATAGCGTTCATTGATCATATAGTTCATGACCTTCGGATACAGCTCGCTCATAATGAATTTCGTACCGCAGAATTTACAGCCGTCCTGCAGCATACCGATAGTTGAAGGCGCACCGCATTTGGGACAGCATAGTGCCATATTGTCACTTGGGTTAGCTCCGTCCTTCAGCTCCTGTATCATGGCAAACAGACTTATATCGGAAGTGTTTTTGCTCAGCTGCTCCTGCGAGCTGCCAACGCTTCTTGTCATATCCATATATCCGCCCATTACGGTGTTTTTAAATATCCTGTCGCTTAAAGAAACGCCCGAGACATTCCTCGAACCTGTATTCCGGAGCTCGTACTTCAAATCAAGTCCGAGGGATTGCAGCTTCTGTTTTTGCAGCTCTAAAACAAAGCGCAGATCCTGACTTGCAAGTTCGGGAATTTCCCCTCCGTTATACCAGTTTGACATCTGCCTTACAAATGTTTTGTACGCCTCCCTGAGATCAGAGTGCTCTGTGTTATTATTGCCCATTTCGTTCATATGTCATTCCCCTTTTCGATAAACAGGCTGAGTGCCTGCTGTTGCTTCTCTATTATATCACTCAAACGCAAAAAACACAATATCATTTCAGAAAGATAAATTTATGCCCCACATGATGATATTAAAGGGCTTGGGTATAAGATGCTTGGATATAACGCAAACAACAGCAAATCTGTATCAGTAATATCAGCTCTTATTTATAGCTTCCTTTCTGCGTATGTACCTTGCGATACTTGTTATGAGCAGGAAAATTATCAGCACATCAAGCAGCAGACACATTACTACCGCTGACTGACCGCCCCATGTCCATACCTGCCGATAGCCGAATCCGGGATAGCCCAGTGCTGCACCTAAGACATACGGTATCATAATCGACACGCATAGAAAAATGAACAGCGGGATTATTCTTGCATATAATAAATGCCTTTCTTTTTTGGCTGTACTTGTTTTTGCGGCAAGTCTCTTTTTTTGTGTCAGGAACATAACAGCAGTAAAGAGGATGATCCCAACTATTATAAGGGATAATACAGACGCAATGATATCAATTATGAACATATCACATCGCACAATATCTATATATCTCCTGTTACCGGTAAGCTCCCTGTAGCAGCTGTTCATTGCATACCATTGAGTATTTGCAGTTGAATTACAATCGGTAAAAACAGCTGTTCCTCTATTTGGGTCTATTATTACCTGAGCCTTAAAGGTCGGATTCCAGCCTCCGTGTTCAAGCACTCCGCCGTCGGTGATATACCATCCGTTGAAATAGCTGCAGTCATCTGCGTCACACCTTATCCCGTCCTTGGGGTAATGGGCTTCGATTATTTCGTGAGATGCAGCAATTGCCTTTTCCAGCTTTTCTGGAAGTTCGGCTTGTCCCATCTGTGCTTTCAGCCACAGAGCCATATCCGAAGCAGTCGTTACTGCAAAGCCTTCTCCCTCGATACCTTTCGCATGGGGAGCATTGTAGGCTTTAGGTCTGCCCCAGAAATAAATATACCCCTGTGCAACAGGCAGGTCATATCCGCTGTGAGTCATGCCTATGGGCTGCATTATCTCCTTTACAACATATTCATCAAAGGGCATACCGCTGACAGTTTCGGTAAGATATGCAAGAATACAGTAACCAAGATTACAGTATTCAAATTTTTCACCGGGTGCAGATACGAGTTCAAGATCTTCGGCAATACGTGCGATTTTCTCTTCGTCCGCGTCTGCTTCTGAGGGATACTTTGCCATGGTTGCCGCATTAGGGATACCTGAGCAATGATTCAGGAGCTGCCATATCTTTATATCCGCATCACGTCCGTTGTATGTAACATGCCACCATGGAATGTAGTCGGAAATACTGTCCTCTATGGAGAGCTTTCCTTCCTCCTGTAAAAGCAGGACGGACAGCGCAGTGAAAGCTTTTGAACATGAACCTATATGTACGGGAGTATCTTCCGTCATCGGCGTTTCTTCTTTTATATCTGCATATCCCCAATTCTTAAAGCCCACATCTGAACCTTTTACTGCCGCAACTGCAAGTCCAGGAGTTTTGTCGAGCTCCATGGACTGTTCAACATAATCGTTCCACACAGGAGCATTCAAGACCGAATCCACGTCCGCAGCATAAGCTGTAAATGGTATTAAAACTACTATTGTCAATACTGTCATGATTATCATTGCCAATAACTTTTTCATAGTCCCCACCTTATGTAAATAATATGTATTTATTATACACCCTGCACGCTTCAAAATCAACTGCTGACAGGCATAGCACAAAAAAGATATCCGCCTGCGGGCGGATATCTATATACATGATCATTTTTATGAGCCTTTATTTATCATGATATTGAATGAGGGCATCAGCCGTTAATCATTTACTATTTTTATACTCAGCCAGTGCCTTTTTACTTTAGAGCTGTATTTCAGTTCATAATCAGGAATACCCTTTGCAAGCGCATTTTGTATTTCTCTGATCTCTTTTGAAATGCTTTCATTATCTGCATACCAGCCTAAAAGAGTTGTGGGCTCTCCCGAAGCAGGATTACCTCCGCTGCTAACTCCCATCAAAAAATATTTAGGTGAGCCTGCACCGCCTTTCATTTTTTGTGAAGAACATACTTTACAGCAGGTAGCGATAACATTTTCATTAGGAGAGGTTATTATTATATTTCCTGTCACATTATCATTTTCCGATCGTTTCTCCTGTAAATTTTCGTTTCCCATAAGGCTGTCAAGAGATATATTCAGCTTGTCGGATAATAACAACAGCTTTTCAACCTCGGGATAGCCTGCTCCCTGCTCCCATTTTGATACAGCCTGTCTGCTCACATCAAGCAATTCAGCCAGATCCTCCTGAGATAGTTTTCTGTCTTTTCTGATCTGTTTTAATTGTTCTGCAAAATTCATATGCATACCTCACTTTCGGTTTTTTCTATTCTATCACAGGTCATCCTAAAAAATCTACCAACCTGGATTTGCATTTGCGCAACTTGAAGTAGCATTTTGTAAAATGGCGATCTGAAGCGGATTTATCCCATGCCGTTACAATGATGGCAGCGATTCATCATCTTTTATCCGAAGTCTTTTTGAAGTATCCATGATCCCGCCTCCTATGTAATGAATTATAACATACTATCCGATTTATTGCAACAACGCTTTTCCAATATGAATATGTAATCCTAAAAATAGAGCAGCTGATGTTGTCTTTACCCATGTATTGAAACTTATATTTATAATCATTATATAAAGAACATTTCTCTGTGCAGTAACAATTCTTGAATCATAACGTCAACGGTAGATCAATAATCGACACCAGAAGTCTTTTAGTCTACCTTAAGGATGATCTTAAAACAGGCGGCGGCAAATATGTCGCCAGCCTGGGCATTATCACAGACAACTATCAGGATTCACACTTATATATCTGTGTATCGCAATGTATTAGTAATATAATTTAATATTAAATTCAAAAGTTACATTCTCTGGTTACAAAACTGCTCCCTGTGTTTATTACACAGGGAGCTCTTTCATTTATATATAATATTAATTCACACGAAGCAAATTAATCAATATATTTAATATGGCAATCATAGTCCTTTAATTCTTTAACACTGAAATTAATTCATTATGATCAGATACTACTTCAACGCCGCTTCCAAACGAAACGTAGGTCTGTGCTTTTCAATGTACAAATAATTGAGTGCTTAACTATGATTTAATTAAGAAAAGCAAGATCAGATTCATCGACTGGTTCGATAATATAGTCCTCTTCGTTTTCGACACATACACGTTTAACACAGTCATTAAGTGCAGCTTGTTTGAATTCTTCCTTTGACATAGGTAGTTGTTTTGCATCATCTTCTAAAGCTATATCGGTAATTATGAATGTATAATGCGCGGAACCATAATTTTTTTCTTTAATGTCACTCTTCATCCATATACCTGTTTCATAATCAATCATAATTGTAAATTCACACGTGCATATATCAAAATTTTCTTCTTCCTCAGAAATACTTTCATATGGGATCTTAATATCTGATGTTCCGTTTATAACTGCACATTTTCTTCCAAGATACTCTTCAAAACCTGTAATATCCCAGTTATCAAGATTTTCAAGGAGATTCTTTCCATCAACTTTAAAATCACAGATTTTAAAGTTCAGTTCTTCATTTTGGAAGGTATAGAATTCTTTTTTGTTGCCTAATTCATTGGTATCAGGCTCGCTAATCCCAGCCGCATCATTATAATGGAAATATTCGATATAATTACTATTGTACACTACACTGCCATCGCCACGATAATATCCGCCATTTACTTTTCGTATTGCTGTATCCTGAGTATTATCGACGTAAACTTCGTTGTTTTCCTCCATATGATAACCGGTTTCATAATAAGATCGATATTCATAAGAATATGATATTTTATCGAAATTTTTTGTATTGCCGTTTTCACATATTGAGAATATCAGCTCCTTGGTTACATCAGACTGATCAATACTCTGTTCAGCATTGGTTTCATCGATTACACTATTCGCCGTAATTTCATTGTCATTTATGGTAGTTGTTTCTTCGGTTATTTCAGTAGATGTTTCTTCAGATACTTCAGATGACGGCATTGTACTTTTGTTATTTTTAAGCATAATTGCGCTGCCACTGATAGCTCCGCCTACAAGAGCTATACTCATCACAGCCGCAGGGATTTTCTTCCACAGATGACGGCGTGTGTATCTTTCAACGCCGCTTACTTCATCGGTGAATACATTGTCATTACTGTTCATTCGTTCTTTGACTTTTTCGTACATTTTATCCTTCTGGCTTTGTTCTGCCTGAGGATATTCTGAAGACAGTCTTTCCAGAGTCTTTTCATCAGGATTCCTTAGCATATTTATTATTCTCCTTTTGTCTTTCATACTTATTCACTCCTATCAACAAAAGTCTGCGAGGACCTTTTTTAGTTTTTTCATTGCACGGCTTATTCTGGCACGTACCGCAGTTGACGAAAGCCCCACTATCTTTGCTATCTCTGACGACTTTCTGTCGTAGAAGTATTTTTGTATTATGATTATGGAGTCAGGTTCGCCGAGTGCCTTTATTGCGTTAATTAAAGCTTCGGAAACATTATTATTTTCAGCAGTCTGCTCTACATCCGTGCCGGAAACGAGCTCACCGAAATCATCGCTGTCAATGGAAATGGTATTGTTGGATTTCCTGTTTGATTTTCTTAGCATATTTATGGAATTTCTTTTGGCAACCGTTCCTATATAAGCTTTTAGTGAGCCGCTTTTGTCAGGATCATAGTTCAGCATAATATCTGCAAATGTGTCGATGACACATTCTTCTATATCACTCATGGATACATTTCCGCGAAGAATACGCAATGTGATCGCATATACATAGTTGTAGTAATGATCAAATAAAGCACGATGGCCATCATCAGGCGAATGCTTAAGCTTGTCATTTACTTCGCTTTCGCTCATTCCTTAACTCCTTTCATATTAATTTGAGACTGTTCAGCATGATAGTTTTTCATACCGGCATTCTCCAAACAGATCTGCTTTCACTTAATACATACAATTCAAGTACTGATATTGTGACACGGTTTTAAATATTTTTTATCAGCGAGAACTTCACGTCAGAATCACGGATACTATGCTGACCTACACATACATAAGATTTTTCGTAAAAGAAGAAAACTTGGAGGAGTAAGATAAGTGTTAGCTAATTCATGCCTCAAAATCATTTATATATAAAGAAGTTCTCTGTAAGATTGTACACATGTCACGCACTCAAATAAAAAAGGGCAGCATATAAAAGCCGTCCTTTTCTATCCGTTAGTAATATTTGCAGCTTTTGACGCAGCAACAATTTCAATTTCTTTTCCAAAAGAGCTGTCGTTATTCATTGACATAACGTCTTTTGACGTTGAATAGAACAGTTCATCGCCGAAAAAGCAGACATTATTTGATTCTTTAAGAATATATGGTGTCCTTACAACTGAATAATCCCTTTTTGCGCTGCATGAAACAAAAGATAAAGCCACAGTAATAATAAATGAAAACAAAAATCCTTTTTTTGTCACTTATATCACTCCTTAGAATATGTAATATTCAGAACAGATCCAGCATGCTGTCGAGATAGATCTCTTCACGGACATTAAGCTGATATTCCGGCTTTGTGAGATAATAAAGCAGAAATTCGAGATTGACAGCACTTCCCAGCCCTCTGCCTTCTATTTTGAAATTAGAAAAACCGAGGGGCAGATAGGTGCTTATTATGTCGTCTGTACTGATAAATCCGGGATTTTTCATTGCCTTTGAAAAACGGTATCCGTCTTTGCCATCAGGTGCGGTACAGATATGCTCGGGACAGTTCTCTCCGAGATTTTTCAGGCTGACATTTTCATAGCACGCTTTTCTGTCTTTACAGTAAAACGAGCAGCATTCATTGCACAGAAATTCGACTTTATCTTTCTGGATCTGCGAGAGAGTATCAAGTTTACTGAACATCTTATTCAGCCTGAAATCAGGAACAACATATTTAAAATCACTTCGTTCTGTTTCCTTTAAAAACTGATCAAATTCAGTCTGGACCTTTGTAGTCGAGGAAACAAAATAAAGACTGGGATAATTATTTTTTATATGTTCAAGCAGAAGATCCGAGTAGATTATCACACCGTTCTGTACACCGTTGCTTTCTGCGAAAATCTCACATAGGGCATTGCATTTCCTGTCGGTGAGATGTTCGGGTTTTAAAAGCGAATTGCTGAAAGTAAGCCTTGAAGAAAGACCGTATTCATTCATAAGTGCGAGTACATCTTCAGCTTCACATTCGCCGAATCCGACACGCCCGCCGCTCCAGATACAGTCGGCAGGAGCACCATAGACAGATGCTATTTCGCACCAGTCGTAGAAATATTCCCTATGCTCTTGGTACAGCGGCAGAAACACACTATACAGGTCATAGAACTCAAACAGCCCCGGAAGATGAAAATAAGCTTTATCAGTCATTATTTTTCTTCACGCACTTATTCATGGTTTCATTAGCTTCTTCATCCCAGACCGTTCTCTCGGGACCGAGTGTGCCATACATCGTGTTCTCAAAAGAGTATATACTATTGCCTGTTTTGATAAGTCTCTCGTTGTCGACATCATCACTGAATGTACCGAGACGGGCATAAATATCCTGAGTGATCTCATAATCATACTGCTCACGCCCCTCACGGCTGGTGTACATTATTTCCGCAAAGTATCGCTTCGTATCATTATCATAGTAAGCTGTCCAGTTATTGCCTTGTTTTTTGTTTTTCATATTTTCTCCCCCTAAACGTAAACTATTATTTGGTATAAACCCTGTCACAAATATACTTCACAGGTACTTCGTCGGTACCTCATTAGCGTTAATACAGCTCGTCCAAAGTGAGAAGTCGAACTTCTCCACGCTTTTCGCACTCCAGAAGCTCCTTAGTGAAACCGCCGAGTGAGAAAATATAGTAATGGTATTTGCTGCCTTTACCGAATACAGAGGCATAGTGCTTAATGAGTTCCAGCTCGTCAACGCCGATCTTTTCATTGCGATATTTGCAGGAACCAATGATATATTCATTATTATCAGCTGATTTGCCGACTATATCTATCTGCACTTCTTTACGAGCAGTTTTATCCGAGCCCCACCACTGACCAATATCTGATAATGTTATCGGCAGGTCATCGGCATAATAAAGCAAGTATTCCTTGCATATCTCCTCAAAGGTAAGTCCCATATGCTCATGCAAATGTTCCTTTACCGCTTTATCATATACCTTTATAATTCTGCCTGATGTGATAGCAGTCATATTCCGAGGTATAAAACGATACCAGAATCTGAAAAATTGGTCTTTGATCGCATAAATCGTTTTTCTTCCTGGCTTTTCAGTAAGAGGTGTTCCTTTCTGAAGTATGCCAAGATCAAGTAATACCTGAATATACTTAGCGCATTTACTGCTTTCGATACCTACTTTTGTAGATATATCGTTTGAACGTGAAGCTCCGCCTGCTATTGCGGTAATAATTGAATTATACAAGGCAGGCTCACGGAGTTCCTGTTTCAGCAGGTTCTCAGGCTCTTCAAACAGAT
Source organism: Ruminococcus flavefaciens AE3010 (assembly GCF_000526795.1). NCBI lineage: Bacteria > Bacillati > Bacillota > Clostridia > Eubacteriales > Oscillospiraceae > Ruminococcus > Ruminococcus flavefaciens. The sequence goes on along the minus strand of NZ_JAGT01000001.1, from coordinate 3,264,019 downwards.
ATGCAGAAGTGTCGAATAAGTTCTCAATTAAAGCAGTATCAATATCATTCTTGACCGCAAGTTTGTTGATATAGTGAGGGATACCACCTGTTATACCGTATACGAGTGAAAGCTGTTCAGGTTTAAGCTTTGGAAGAAAAGCTGCGATCTCACGGTATTTAAGTGCTTCTATTTTGAACTGAGCTGTTCTTCTGCCATATAGCGGGCTTTCATATCCAAGCACCTGATACTCCATGAAGCTCATGGAAGAGCCGCAGAGGATAAGGAATAGCTGACTGTTCTGCCAAACATGGTCGATGATATGCTGAAGTCGTGAAGATATGGACTTCTCAGCTTTGGCAAGATATGGATATTCGTCTATTACGAATATGAGACGGTTTTGTTTTGAAAGTTCGGTTATCTCCTGAAAAGCTGCGTCATAGCTGGGATATATCGGAGCGTCACCGCCGGCAAGATCAGGATTCTTATATTCATATATAGCTCTTGACAGATTTTCAAGGTTTTCCTGAGAAGTAGCATTAAGGGCTGAAAAGAATATAACCGGCTTGTTTTTGCAGAATTCTTTTATCAATGCGGTCTTTCCAACTCGTCTTCTACCGTAGATAACAACGCATTCAAACTTGTTGTCATCATAGCGGTTATTCAGTTTACCAAGTTCATTTTCACGACAATAAAACATAAGAGCCTCCAATTAAGTGAATTATGAGTTAGTAACTTACGAGTATATTATATATCATTCACGCTAAAATGTCAAGTATTATCTGAGGACATATTCCAATACAAGGTCTAACGATGCGTTTTCCGCCATTCAGCAGCTTCCTCTTTTGAGAAAACGCCGTCATTCGAATAATATTCAGTCATATCCTCAAGTCGTATGCAGCCTAGCTGACCGCCGGAATTAGGGAAACCGCAGCCGCAGTCTATATCAAGCATCCTCTTACCGTGAAATATATGCATCGTTTTATGAAACTGCAGTGTCGGAGTATGACCGAATATGACGTTTTTTCTCGCAGGCATCTGGGAAAATGGCGTCAAACGGTGCCATACCATAAACTCTTTCAGGTGATAGAGCCTCATATTTTCGGTTTCATAAAGCTCCTGTGGCGCAGCATGTACCAATATGAATTTTCGCCTATTAACAGTTATCTCCAATTGTAAAGGAAGTGTCTCCAGATAGCAAAGCAGCTCTTCCTGCTCCTTTTCTGTAAGTTTGAAAAACTTATCAAAAGTTATTAGGCTTCTGTTATTCCTCTACACATATTTATAGTGCATGTTTTCGGGATACCGCAGGGCATTCACCATCATATACTCATGATTTCCCAGCAGCAATGTACAATTTTCCATTGCACGTATCTGCTGCAGCAGTTCAATGCCATAATCTCCGCGATCTTTAACATCTCCGAGGAGAGTTGCTTGGACTTCCGTGGAAAAATGTCCACTTCGATTTCAACGGAACAAGCTACATCAAAATTGATCAGACTATCTCACGTATCAGAAACCCTGATAAAAGTAGTCCTCAAAAAACGCTCCTTATATTCAGCACTCCCAAGACAAGCTATTCTGTCAGGACGATACCTCTGCTGCCTGAGATAGCTCAAAAGCTTTATGCTCAGGAAAATTCTGTATTGCTATACCCATTGCAAGTGCAAAGGCAGTTCCTGCGGTTATGTCTGCCGAGCCCGAAAGATAGCCTGCATATATAGCTCCCACAGCCATTCCCTCAGGAATATTGTGAAGCGTTACTGCAAGTACAAGCATCGCTGTTTTTGAAAGCTTGCCTGAGCTTATGTCGGCTTTGGCAGCATTGTTGTTTAATCGCGGAATGATATGGTCAAGCAGCATAAGGAACAATATTCCGCCCCAGAATCCTGCCACAACAGGAATGAACGACAATCTCCCCATTTGCTCTGATTGTTCTATGGCCGGAATAATGAGGCTCCATACTGATGCCGCCACCATTACACCGCCTGCAAAGCCAAGAAGGGCTCGCTGTACTCCCCTTCCCAGCTCATGCTTCGTAAAAAACACACAGGCAGCACCTAATGCTGTACCAATAAACGGGACAAGTATCCCTATAACTGCATTTCTTATCATGTATATGTTTCCTTTCCCACCAATTGCAGTAAAACCGGCTGTAAAACAACCACCTGTTTCATAGTATTGCATTGATATGAAAAAGGTTCATGGACATAATATCGCAGCTGCGCTGTTGTCTGCTCTGCTCTGACTTTTTTGCACACTAAGCCGTCGTAAACGGCGGATCATGAGATTTTCAGAAATTATTTTTTTAAATTCAGAAATTTATGTCACATTTCATTTTTTCGCTCCGATTAGTATTTATGAACGTTCAATTTAGTTTTGAAACCTATACATATAAAGGAGTAACAATTATGAAAAAGTCAATTATTATCACACTTGCAGTCACACTTTGCGCACTCACATCATGCGGAAAGGACAATGTCTCTTTCCCCGAAGCTGCTACTTCACCAGCCGATAAACCAAACGCAGTAGCTATTTCTGCAGAAATAACAACAGAACTCACCTCTGCTAAACCGTCAGAAACTACTGTCACAAGTGTAACAAATGATACCACTATTGTCTCTGCTGAGACAAATAACAAAGAAGCTCAGGTAACAGACACAAATACTGCTCAGCTTGAAAACGAAACTGCTGAGAATAATGCATTTTCCGCAGGAATATCCAACGGAAACGTCTATACCTCAGAATTTGCAGGCATAAAGATTACTATACCCGAAAATGTTCATTTCCTGAACAGTGACGATCTTAATACTCACTATATCATGCCCACAAGATTCATGAGCGAAGCAGAAAAAGAGACCTACTTCACAGGCACACTGGACGCTTCTGCCTGCTATGGCGAGGATATGGAAAATGTAAAGTATGTCGATGTATGGTTCTTTAACACAAAACTCAGATACCCAGATGCCCCCGATATTACCGCAGCAGAATTCATGCAGCGCAATGAGCTGAGCTTCTCGCCTGATATTGAGGCAACTGATATAAGTGCTCCCGAAACTGTTGAACTCTGCGGCAAGAGCTACATCAAAGCAAGCTACACCGTTTTTGATCAGAATCACATAAACTATGTCAGAAGAATTAATGATGATTACATAATGTCGATCAGAGTATCAGGCTTTACCCCTGAAGATTTTGAAAGCAGACTTGAAGCTGCAAACTGATAACTTCAGTTTTTTACAACACTCCAAATAACTGCAATAAATACTGTAAAAGCAAATAAAACAAGCTCACATAAAATATGAAGGCGGCTCTAAAGCCGCCTTCATTCTATTTCACTAAATTATTTTATTCTGGTGAGCCTGCCTTTTTTTTACTATAAATACCCTGTCGGAAATTTCCATAAGTGCCTTGTCATTATAGGAATCGGTGTAGAAGCATTCTATTCGGTTATCCCCATATAATGCCTTATACCCTTTGACCTTGTTTTCACCGAAATTGAGATATCTGACCTTCATTTTTTCAGAGTCTATCCTGCTGCTGATAATATGGTCAGTGTTGATAATACCGCGTATCCCGTTTATCAGAAAATCAGGTCCGGCAGTAATAATAACATCATCATGACTGATTTTTGCAAGCATTTTTCTGTCCAGCTTATGACTGTTTTTCTCCCAGAATCCCTCTACTGCATCATATATCTCATTTTTATCACGAAGGACATTTCTCATAAAGTCATTGATAGCGCGGACCATTTTCTCTTTCCTGACAATGCAAAGCTTGTACTTTATGAGATTTATGAATATCTTAGGCAGATACAATATGATCCTCCTGTTATTTTTTATCATAAACAAAGCAAGGTCTACCGCACTCTCTCCGTGATATAGTGTGTTATCAAAATCAAATACCTTCAAGTTTACCTCCACGTGTGGATAAAGAATTTGCGCTCCAGCGAACGAAGTTCTGAGCAATGGCCGCCATAAGGCGATTAGAACAAATATATTATAGCACACATATTCCTATTTGCCAATATGTTTTTTAATTCAGCCTGTCAGATTATGTTGATCAAATACATTATCTTCTTAATTGATATTATCCACCCAATGTGTATTAATTAAATTAAGTGCACTGATAGCCAGTCTTTTTTCAGAAGCTACGAGCAGTTAAGAAATAAATATAACTATACCCAATCTGACCCGAAAATGATATTGTTAGCACGATTTGAATATGGATTTTTTGTTACGAATCCAGCTCGTGCAGTAACAATTTTGATATATTTTTGCATATAACATCAATATATTACCTTTTTATCACCAATTATTGCTGTTTGTTGACCAAAATTTGCTCTTTTGTTCACAAACTCTTTACAATTCGCGGTTGATTAGTGTATATTGTTGTCAAAGGCGATTCACAATTATGTTATATTTTGTATAATAAAATTATGCATTCTGCCTTGATAGAAACAAAAGGCGGGGAAACAAAAAGCACACATTCATTTAATTAATTTTATTTGGGAGGTACTTATGAAAAAGCACTTTATTGTCGGGGAAACAATAAAACGTTTTCTCAGAATCGGCACATCTCTTGCACTTTCGATTTCTACACTAAGCCTGCTTCCCTCTGCACCGAGGCAGAGTTCAGCAGCCGACACCATCAAGATCATGCCTCTGGGCGATTCTATCACATACGGTATGGCTGACGAGGGCGGCTACAGAAAGTATCTCAGCTACTTTCTGCAGCAAAAGGGCTACACAAATGTTGATCTCGTAGGACCTGAGGGAAAGGACAGCGCTTCCTTCAATTACAACGGTCAGAGTGTCAAGTACGACGACAATCACGCAGGATACAGCGGCTATACCATAACCAACCTGCCGGGCGGCTGGTTCGGTCAGCTCAACGGTATCCTTGAGACAATGCAGGGCGGAGATTATATAAAAAAGTACTCTCCCGATATAATACTTCTTCAGATAGGTACAAACGATGTTTCAAACGGTCATCTTGACGGCTCAGAGGAACGTCTGCACAAGCTTCTTGACTATCTGAGAGAAAATATGCCATCAAACGGAAAGGTTTTCCTTACTACTATCCCAGACCTGGGCAATTCAGGCTGGGGCGGCAATTCAAACGGCGATATTGCAAAATACAATGAGCTCATAAAAAAGGTTGCAAATGACTACAGCAGCAAAAACGTTATTTACGCCGATATCCACAGCGTAATAGATGCTTCAAAGGACCTTGCGGACGGAGTTCACCCCAACGCAGGCGGCTATGAGAAGATGGGAAAATACTGGCTCGAACAGATCGAGGGCTATTTAAAAGCCTCTGATGATCAGCAGCAGACACAGCCAACTCAGCCTGCAACACAGGGTAACAGCAGTCCAGAGTTTATTTACGGAGACCTCGACGGCGATAAGATGATATCTTCCTTTGATGAAGTTATCATGCGAAAGGGACTCATAAACGGCTTCCAGGATAATAACATAAAGAAAGCCGCTGACATAGATCAGAATGGCAAGGCAGAGGTAGCAGACCTTGTTCAGCTCCGGAGCTTTATAATCGGTAAGATAAAAGAGTTCACCGTGGCCGAAAAAACTGTCACAGAAAAGCCTGTTTTTGAAAAGAGCTACAACTTCCCTGCTGTAAATCAGCTGAAGAGCTCAAAGGATATTCCCGATCCTTTCATATTTATGGACGGTTCAAAGGTAGAATCCACCGACGACTGGTGGAAGCGTCAGAGCGAGATCAGCTGTATGTATGAGTATTATATGTACGGCAAATGGATAGACGGCTCCGATGATGAAACTACCTACAGCATTAGCGGCAACAGCATGACTGTCAATGTAAAGCGCAAGAGCACAGGCAAGACAGCTTCATTCAAGGCAGTTATAAATCTTCCTAAGAATGTCCGCCATGAGGGCGGAGCTCCTGTTATCCTTGGTATGCACAAGGGTATTTCTGAAAGCACCGCTACTTCAAACGGCTATGCTGTTATAACCTACGACAGTGACGGAATGTTCAGCGCTCCGGGAACTGCACAGGATAACAACCAGCACAAGGGTGCTTTCTATGATCTCTATCCTTACGGTAACAGCTGGGATCAGCAGACAGGCGATCTTATGGCATGGTCATGGGGAATCAGCAGAATACTCGACGCTCTTTACAATGGAGCAGCAAAGGAGCTGAACATCAATCCTGACAGCTCTATCGTTACAGGAGTTTCAAGATACGGCAAGGCAGCTTCTGTATGCGGAGCATTCGATACACGTATCAAGATGTGTGCTCCCTCATGCTCGGGTGCAGGCGGTCTGGCACTGTATCGCTACAGCTCAGTGGGAAAGACCTATGACTTCTCCAGCAAGGGCGGTTCTTCATCTTATACATATAAGGAAAACGAGCCTCTCGGAAGCCTACAGGCTTCGGGCGAGCAGGGTTGGTTCAACGGAAGATTCATGGAGTTCAAAAACGCCGAGCAGTTCCCGATGGATCAGCATATGCTGGGCTCTCTCTGCTGTGATCCTGACAGGTATCTGTTTATAATCGGCTCATGCGAAAGCGAGGACTGGGTAAATGCTCCGTCAGTATGGATGGCTTACCTCGGTATGAAGCACGTGTGGGATTATGTTGGGCTCAGCGATCATCTTGCTATAAATATCCATAAATCAGGTCACGCAGTCATAGCAGAAGACGTCGAGAAAATGGTACAGTATTTCGACTATCATGTATACGGAATACAGCCGAAAATGAACCTTGAAGAGCTTCAGACCTCTGTATTTGCTCTTCCAAAGAATAAAGACTCATTTGCAGATACATTTGCTTCAAAGTGGCTTTACTGATCCATACACATCAATAGCTGATGTTATAATTCTTTTCCGATGTTGATCTGTGCAGTGCATCTGCACATAGCACTGCACAGATTGATATAATTTCTAAAATAAATTGTAAGGGACAAATCAGAACAGAAAAAACGTATTTTAGCATTACAACAAGGCAGTCCGTTGGATTGCCTTATTCTATGCATATATTCTTCCAAGAAAGGTATTGACACATTGCAGAAATTATGATAATCTGTTATTACTGAATTGCTGTGTAACAGGAGGTCAATTATGAAAAATAGACTTTTGACTCGCATTATATCATTAATAACAAGTCTTGCACTGGTCTTATCGCTTTATTATTGCTTTCCCGACAGCATCATAAAAGCAAATTCAACAGATCTCACCGAAGCAGAAAGTGTCGCTGATACGTCTGATACGATATCAGATAATCCCTTTGACAAACAGGACGACATGGAAGTCCCCTACGACAGAACTCGCTGGGTACAGCCGAAGGATTGGAATACTCCGAAGATAAATCCCAGGGATTATGATGGCGGCATTATGCTCTATTTCGATAAGATAGGACTCGACCCCGAATATGCAAAGGGCAAGGTCCAGCGAGTTTATTTCAGTATTACAGGCGCAACGGAACCGGTCAGCTACATCAAGTTCCACGTTTTTTATGACACTCGTCTGACTGTCAAAGAAAACTCAGCAGGTAAGTTCATAACACCAGGCAAAGGATTAAACGGCTTCACTACAGGCTCGGCAAAGATCGAAGACGGACAGCTGGCATTCTATGCATATGCCGAGGATACTCTGCTGAATCACAGCTGTTTATTCACCATTGATTTTATAGTTCCCGAAAATGCTGAGCAGGGTGAAGTCTATCCCATAGGCTTGGCGTATACAGACGACGGCATAGTAGCTGATACCTTTATAAACAGTCATAAGGACGAGGCAGGAAAACTTCAGATGACCTATGTATTCACTAAGGGTATATACAACGGCTACATCAGAATACTCGGCGAGAAAAAAACTACGACAACAACGACAACCACTACAACTACTGTCACAACAAAGGCTAACCCTGATGAAACTACTGAGTATAAGCTTGGCGACGTAAACGATGACGGTATGGTAAATGCTGTTGACGCTTCTGAGGTCCTGACATACTACGCCATGACCTCCACCAATAAGAACGGCGACCTCGATGCGAATCAGAAGCTTGCCGCAGACGTTGACCGCAACGGCAGTATCAATGCTGTGGACGCTTCAAATATTCTGTCCTATTATGCCTATACCTCAACTGAAAAGGAAGGAATAATATCTATGGAAGAATTTATGGAAAAACAGGCTCATAATTCTCCATAGGAACAGATGTAATATTGAGAAGACGCTCACACACTGGAGTCAATCCCAAATTCTGTGTAAACGGCAAATAGTGCAATAAAAGAGTATATGATGAGACCGATTGTTGACACAGTCGGTCTTATCTGCATATTAGCACATGATTATTTTAATATAAAAAACAACTCAATCACGGCTCAGAATACTGCAGAATTTGAAAAACACTGCTCTGAACTTAACAAGCAATATATGGAAAAGAAATCAGAATATGATAAACTCCTTGCTCAAAAGAATTCACGCCTCAACAAAATAAAGGAACTCAAACAATTCGTAAACGAACTTAGTAAATCAGATACCCCATTGACTGAATTCAATGATGACCTTTGGCGAAACATGATTGAAAAAGTTACAATATATCAGGATAAAAAAATGATGTTCCGCTTTTTAGACGGAACAGACATTGAAGTTAAATAAAATATTAGTTTTCATTGCAGGCCTCCATTACTTCAAAGTAATGGAGGCTTTTTTAGGTTGCATTATCAAATTCAATGACGGAGCTTTATGTCATGACACGTTATCTCCGTCCAGACTTACTTGAAGATTGTGGCTGTGCTCGCTTCGATGATTGGGCTGCTACATTCGGAATGATAAAGACACAAAACAAGAAAACAGCAACAGGAGAACTCAAATTAAAGACTTGTTTTGCAGGCTTTGAGTCTATCCTAAAATTTGTGTAAACCTCTGAAGTAGTGTATAATAGAAGAGACACTACTTCGGAGGTTTTAATTATGAGCAGAAGACGAAGAAATGAAACAGAAGAGCAGCGTGCAAGAAGAGAGCTGATAAGCGATTTTCTGTCGGCAGCGAATATCCAGAGCATGGATGATATTCAGGAACTGTTCAAGGAAGCACTTGCTGGATTTATGGAAGGGAGCCTTGAATCAGAGCTTGATTCTGAGCTCGGTTACGAGCCGTATGACGTTAAGAACAAGGAAACTGATAATAGCCGTAACGGTCACAGCAAGAAGACTCTTCGCACCAGTGTGGGCAAGGTGGATATCGAAGTGCCTCGTGACAGAAACGGCGAATTTGAACCAAAGATACTGCCTAAGAATCAGACAAGCATATCTCAGGATATGGAGAACAAGATAATTTCCATGTACGCCAAGGGTATGTCCACGTCCGATATCGAAGATCATATCCGTGATATTTACGGTCTGGAAATATCCGATACTACCGTCAGCCGTATCACAGATAAAGTGCTCCCTGTAGCCAAAGAATGGCAGCAGAGACCGCTTGAAAACGTATACGCAGTTGTATTTCTCGACGCTATACACTATCATGTCCGCAGCGAGGGACAGATCATCAAGAAGGCTGTATACATAGCCATAGGTGTTAATATGGACGGCAGGAAGGACGTTCTCGGTATGTGGGTAGGTGAAAATGAGAGCGCCAAGTTCTGGGCAGGCGTACTTAATAGCCTGCGTAACAGAGGCGTTGATGATATTCTTATCGCCTGCACCGATAACCTGACAGGCTTCTCTCAGGCCATAGAGGCTGTATTTCCGAAAACTGATATCCAGAACTGCATAATTCATCAGCTCAGAAATTCGAGCAAATATGTCTCTTACAAGGATATCAAGGCTCTTATGGCAGATCTGAAAAAGGTCTATACTGCAGTTGACGAGGAAGCTGCTCTGGATGCTCTTGATTCCTTTGCAGCTGCCTGGGACAGCAAATATCCAAAGATCTCAAAGTCCTGGTATGAAAACTGGCCTAATCTCAGTACATATTTCAAGTTCCCTCAGGAACTCAGAAAGCTGATCTATACGACCAACACCATAGAAGGGTTCAACCGTCAGCTGAAGAAAGTGACTAAGGCCAAGTCCGTATTTCCGACAGATGACAGCCTTTTCAAGATGCTGTATCTGGCTATGAAGGACATCACAAAAAAATGGACAGGCCGCCGTCAGGACTGGAGCCAGATCTATGCTCAGCTTGTGATCTATTACGGCGACAGGATCCCGGAATAACACTTTTATCTTGACAATCAAATAATCATGTGCTAATATGCAGATAAGACCGAATGCTTTCACAATCGGTCTCATCATACACCATTCTATTGCACTATTTTGCGTTTACACAGAATTTGGGATTGACTCCAGGCTTTACCCAAAATCAAGTTACAATTCAATTTTGGTCATCGTTTCATCAATCAATAAAGGATCATGTGTCACCATTATAACAGTTTTTCCGTTTTTTACGAAAGATTTCAATATTTCTATCACATGTATTGCATTCTCACGGTCAAGAGAACCTGTTGGTTCATCAGCAAGAATAACATCACACTTTTTCATCATTAAACGAGCAAGTGCAACTCTTTGTTGCTCTCCGCCTGACAAAGAATAAACTTTTTGTTTTTCTTTTCCTGCCATCCCCACTTTTTTCAATGCTTCTTCCATTGAAATATCACTTCTGGCATTATTACGAACCATATTAAGATTCTTTTCAATACTCTTCCTTTCTACAAGAGCAAAATTTTGGAAAAGAAACCCTACTGTTTTTAAAAAGTAATCCTTCATTTTTTTTTGATTTGTAACGCAAAAATTTGAAACAACAATCTTCCCTTTGTCAACAGGCTCTATTCCACCTATCATATTTAACAAAGTAGTTTTTCCACAGCCAGACGCTCCTGTAATAACTACGAATTCATTATCCTTTACCTCAAGAGAAAAATCCTCAAAAATTATATGCCCTTCAATAGATTTATAAATATTTTCTATTTTTATCATAATGCACCACCCTTCAAGATATTTGAGATTTTTTTTCTTTCGATCTTAAATATAAACCAATAAATAATAATGCAATTAATAAAAAAAGTAATAAATGGACAAAGAAAAATAACATACTTCATATTTAAAATGACATTATTTATAATAATAGCAATTATCAGTTCAATTGCAAACACAATAGATGCACCTATAAAATGCTTTTTATTTTTTTGTATTATTGTATATCCAAGCGTTTTTTTAATAGCAAGTTCTACTGAATTCACCTTATAATCAAGTTCGAGAGCAGTTTTCAAAACAGATATATATAATATAAAAACAAGTATAGTCATAGCAATTGATGTTACAAAAAAATATACTTGAACATAAAAATCGTTTTTAAACTTATCAAATGCATTTGTAATTTTCAGTTCAAAAGGATACTCATCTGTTATTTTGGCTATAACATCCTTGTCTTTAATATCAAATATCATGCCAGTTTGTAAAAAAACATGATTAATATTAAGCTTATCAACATTTTTCTTTTTGAAGGTATCAGATGCAACCAAAATAATTGCATTGTCGTAAAACTTTATTTTCTTATTGTCCGAAGAAAAGCTCATTATAGCTTTTCCACTTTTATATTTTATAATCTGTAAATTTGAATCATCAGGCAAATATCCTTCATATGAATTGAAATAACCAAGCAATAATTCAGAAATGCTTTCTAACTCCTTTGTATCATAAGAATCTGGAAACATAATTGAAACATCATTTTTATCCACATCTATATTTTTAGCTTCTGGAATATTACTTTTTAAATAATCAATAGCACGATTATTACAATATATTGCATTAAGTTTTCCTTTGTAGTCGACTATTTGTGCTTCAAGATCATTTATGCATATTGTACTGAGCGAATTTTCATATTCTTTAAAAAAAATTTTTATATGAATCCAAAATATACTTATTAGCTTTATCGTTGCCAGCAAATATTTTATTCTCATAATATGGATCAACTACAAAATTAATAAAACAATAATTTTTGTGATCACGGAAAAATTCTATCGTCGGATAATATTGACTTATATTTGATGCTGTTAAGACAGAATAAAAAACTGTCAAAAAACATACAAATGCCGTTGCATTACCAAATACAAACATTATCTTCAAGATAAAAGAAGATAACTGATGTCCATATAACATTTCTTTTGGTTCAATATGCAATATATGAATATTTATAATCCATATAGCTATAATAAAAAACACAAAAATATAATATACTTTCCTGTTCCCTTTAGGAATCTGAGTGAATTTTGTCTGAAAAAATATACACATAAATATAATAAAAGAAAAAATGGCCGTATCTTTTAACGAACAAATCACATAATGATATATCGATGAATCACCATTCAAAACCCTGATTGCAATTTCTTTTTTTTCAAATGAGGCATCTATATAACAATATATTAACATAATAATGCAAGCGACTAAAAATATTATGTAAATAATAATATCCTCTATACCAACAGAATCAGGCATATATATAATAGAGATATCATATTCATCTTGAGCATCTTTTATAAAACTTCTGCAGTTCTCATCCTTTCCTATAACAAATCCTTCATGCACACGCAATTTCAATTTTGAATTAAGATCAATCGTTTTTAATACACTGCTTTTTAAATATATTTTATTGCCAAGTATATCGCGAAGTATCCCCTTATTGAGTCCAAGATGTTCTTTCAATATTTTTTCTTTATTATCAACATTCATATAAAAAGTATACTTTGTTTTATTTACAGAAAGAGAATCCATGTCCATAAAATAAATCAATACATTATGTTCATCTGCAAGCTTACCTAATTTTGTAAAATTAACGTTTTTCTGAATTTTCCAACATGAACCTATTTTGGCCATGAAGTCTGTTTGGAAAATTACCAATGCTTATTATAACAAGAAAAATAGTAGATATGCCAAAAAGAATAAATGCCGTTATATATTTTGATACTTTCATTTTACAATCTCCAAAAAAGGGGGTATCATATGATACCCCCTTTTATTATTACCAATAAATATTTCCCCAGAATTTAACAGGGCAACCATTACCTATTTCCATATAATCTGTACGTGCATTTCTTACCCAGTTTGTCGCATATCTTGTTTCACTATAATATGTCGATCCATATGTATCATTTACAAAGCCATCCATATAAAAACCGGTATATCCGTTATAAGTACCAGTCCACTCTTGTGCACTTTCATCGCCCCACATTTCCGGATTATAGCAACAAATAAGCTGTGCAACCTGTGTACCATTTTTGTAAAGTGGGTACTTAGCGTAACTTTCGCCCCAACCGCCATTGTTATAAAAATAATTATGAGCGTTTGAAAAAGTTTTATTTGCGTAATTACGATTATTATGATAGTTATCATTATAATCATAATATGCAGAAGTTGATGCTACAGAACTACCACATATAGTAAGTATAGTTGCAGAAATTAAAGAAATAATTTTTTTGTTCATCATTAAATCTCCTTGTAAATTTTTTTGAATATCTAATAAAACACCTGTGCACAAAATGTTTAATTACATTACAAATTCAGTAGTATGAATAATGCAGAATATTACTAATATTATTAAAAATCAAATTGTTCTTTCATAAGATCGATTATCTCTAATACTTCAGGAAGGGAATCATTATATAAAGCTATTTCTTTCTTGCTATAATTGTCCATGTTTTGTAATTTGCCATTAATATCCAATTCAAAATATGCGCTTTCAGCATATTTTTCATCGTTTGGCATAGGTTGTATATCACATATTATTTTTTGGGCTTTTCCAGACATAGAAATAGGCATAATGATTGAAAAAATAAATTTTGATCCTGAGATTGGAGTGGGAATTATTTCTTTCTCACCATCATCGTTTATAACAAAATTATTCTCATCAAAATTTATTCCCGAAGTATATGAACAAACACAATGAAAATTACCATACCATGGAACAGAGAAAGTAAATTGTCTGTATTTTTCATCATCAGGAGTGCTATAATATGTATGCCTTGATTTACTGTCTTTATCAATCTTCAATCCTACAACATCTGTGGGAATATGTGGCTTCCATACAATATGATAGCAGAAAAGCCATACGCTTGAAAACAGCAAAAAAAACGCAGTTATAATCGAAAGTAGTATAATAAATATTTTTTTCTTATTCATCGTATTCTCCAAGCAACTGCTCATTAATTGTTATGTTTATATTATACCATTCAAAAATTGCTATGTCAATTATTTGCATTATTCGCCTAACATTTGCATTATTTGCTTTATTCCTTCCGCCTAATCCGTCACTTAAAGTATTTTCTGCTACCATACACATGGGCGAAATTAAAAACGGTACCCCTAATATTCATCTCGACTTTCTTACTGTGACTAAGAGTAGCCGCAGTCTGACTGTAAAGGTCAGTATGGACGGAGCTATGAAAAAGCTCGAATATGAACGTAAAGCAAAGGTTAAAGACAGAGAAAATGATAGTTATAAGGGAACGCCTTACCGGAAATGGTTATCACAGCAGCGTGAACGTGTAGAATCCTTGCTAATGTTGCTGCAATAAGATGTTTTGTGATTATTCTCATAATAATATCCTACTGAATATATAATATTTTTTATATCATCCATCATGCTGATTGTCAATATAATTGTGCAATTCAGTTTTACTTTTTACTAATTGAAGCAACAAATTACAACTATTTTTCTATGCTACAACGAAGTGAACATTATAAAAAGAGCCTACCACAAAGGTAAGCTCTATAATATTATTTCGTAAGCTTCTGATACATCTTCATTAATGCAGCGACAATCTCATTTTCGGGCATATCTTTATCGAAGCCGTAAGCTTCCATTACTGCCTTATCATTAGCCTTGTGAGCTTTGCGTAATTCAATAGGCATAGTCAGCTCATCGTAGAGGTCAGCAAGTGAACTAACTAACTGCTCAATATCAGGACTGTATATGCCGACACCAAAACCGCAGCTGCACGGACTTAGAACCGCACTTTAACGGTTACAAAACCGCACTCTGCCGTTGACTGCCCACGGACAATGCCCAACAGAAAAGGAGCCCGCCTGAAATCAGACAGGCTCACTGTTAGATCTGATTAGATTTCCGGATATTCAATGTCATTTTTAACAAGAATATCTTTGAGTTTATCGATGTAAACCTGCAGACGCTGTATCTCTATCCAGTTTCCATGACATAGATTATCCGCTTCTTCCAGTTCATGACGGGTAAGCTTGTAATCCTCCCATTTCAGGCACTTATGATCCTGGCTGAAAGCACAAAAATCATCCATCACGGCTCAGCTCCTTCCGGAAGTCCATGGCGTTTTCTCATGGAGACTTCACCATCGATCATAATATCATAAGCGTTGTTGACTATTCTGTCAATTATCGCATCTGAAATTGGACTGTCATTCTCAGGATCAGAATTAATACGGTCATACCATCCTTCGGAGTGGTACTGTGTACAGAAGATCATCGATTTTTCAATTCTCGCTTCAATGATCTCCAATAGATTGAAAGCGTCATTCGGTGTCAGCTTGCGTATCAGCCATTCGTCAAGGATAAGCAGATCAACTTTCTTGTATGCCTTGATGACTTTTCTAAACTCATTGTTCGCTCTTGCAATCGTAAGCTCATCAAGAAGATCGGGCAGCCTTATGTAGCGCACAGTTTTGAACTTGCGACAGGCGGCATTTCCAAGAGCACAGGCGATGTATGTCTTGCCGTTTCCTGATGCACCTTTCAGAATGATATGTCTGCCTTCGTCAACATAGTTGCAGGTTGAAAGACGTAGCATTCTGCCCTTGTCAAGGTGCCTGTCTTCGATATACTCAATACCTTCAATAGTTGCATTTGCGTCTGAGAAATGAGCATTCCTGATGTATCGGATCAGCTTGTTGTTCTGTCTGCGATTCCATTCTGCGTCAACCAGAAGCGTTAATCTGTCTTCAAATCCAAGCTGTTTGTAGTTTTCAGCATCTTCGGTCTGACGCTCTAACTCAGATGCCAGGGCGTTCATTTTCATTGCTCTCAAACGTTCTATCGTGCTGTTGATCATTTGCTCTCACCGCCCTTCTTCCAATAGGCGGCGCCTCTGGTAATACCGTATTTATTACTGTCATCACTTGCCACAGCAGGCTTGTTCGGCTCGCTGCTGTTTTTCAGTAGTGTGGTTATTGTGCGTATTGAGGGTGTAGATGAGAATGTCAGCATACGTTCACATGCATCTTCAAGCTTTTTCTTTCCGTAGCGCTTACTGAGCTTTGTGAGACTCACACAAGCTTTGTAGCCCTGTTCGGGAACACCACCGGAAATCAGGAAATACTTTACGACTTTCTCTGTTGATCCACCAACATTTTCTGCCCACCTCCTGAACTCATCAGAATTGTAATTCAGATACTCTCGATGGTTATCAGGCATATGCTCGGGTTTAACAATGGGCTGAATGCTGTAGTTTTCAAGGCGCTTATGCGACGTAATACGGCTGCCCTTGAAGTATATTTCAACAAGCTCCTTTGTCAGCCTTATTTGCACCTGTTCACCGATGAGGTCAAATGGTACAGAATACTTGTTGAGACCGTCGCTTATGAGATAATCGTTTCCGACAGTCTGCTGTTTCCACACAGACGGCTCATATGGACACTTGGGCAGTGGCAGCATAAACTCCTTTTCTTCGGAAATATATGCTTCTCTGCGGCTGCCGGGGCGCTTCTGAAATGGCTTGGTGTTGATTACTTCAAGTCCTTCGGCAACAGCATCTCTTACCTCAGCAAATGAGAAGAACTTTCGCTCACGCAAAGCAGCAGTTATCCATGTTGTCGAAAAGTTCACAGAGCGTTCTACCAGTCCTTTATCCTGCGGCTTACGCACACGTGCCGGAACTATAGCTGTCCCATAATACTCAGCAAGCTCACGATAACTCTCGTTCAATTGAGTTGTCCAATGCGAAAAATCCATTACAGATTATAGGAAATCACTATATACTATTCAAGCATAAGTGCCAGGAAACAGGTAAGAAAATGAGCTTTGATATTGGTGTTTAGCGAGAAAATGTAACTGCCTATATTACGTCATTTCAAGAATAAAGGCGAACTAAGTTTAAGTTGGTGCGCCATGCCTGCGTCAATTATCACAATGGTTGTTTCCTTTCACATTTGCAGGAACAGATGTTGACTGTTGTTTTTTTGTATGTTATAATTCTGATAAAGGAAAAGAGACGTTTTTTCATGTGTAACTAGTAATTTAGTTGAATAATAATTATGTTAGCCTTTTATCTTTCATAACTTATAAATTTAAGTAACAGGGAGGGTTTCATATGCATAAAAAAGCAAGTAAGCTTGCCGTAGTGATCATGTCGCTGGCTATGGTAGCGTCATCAACAGTTTCAGCAGCTGAGCCGATGAACGAAAGAGCTGTCTCCGTTATCGGTGAGAGCACATTTGAGAAAAAGTCTCTGCCTTGGCGTACCTGTGCGGCATACCCTGCAAAGCAGGCCTTTGATCTTGATGACGGAGCTTTTCACATTACTATATATATGCCTCAGGGCGCTGACCATGAAAAGTGGGATCTTCAGTTCAAACATAAAAATCTGAATTTCAAAGCAGGTCATGAGTATAGGGTAAGCTTTAAAGCTAAGAGCAACAGGAATGGTCTTGAACTTTGCTCACAGATCGGCGACAGCCGGAACGGCAATGTATATTTCACGCTTGACGGTCAGACAAAAGATATGCACATGGGACCTCATATGGGCGGGGAATGGTCTGGGGCTGCCGTAAAGCTCTCGAATGAATGGCAGACATTTGAAGGAATATTCAAGCCTACAGAGGATCTCGAAGGTGTCGAATGGGCATTTGATTACGCACAAGGTACCCATTATCAGGGCAATGCGAGCAGCGGAGACGAGATATGGTTTGATGATATAGTAGTGGAATGTCTTACCTGTGAGGAGTCTGATGACCCTGTCTGTGAATGGAGCTGCCCGGAAGGTCTGGGTTATGTGATTCCAAGAAGTGATGTACGCCTTAATCAGGTGGGCTATTATCCCGATTCGGTTAAGGTTGCAACTTATGAAACGGATTCCGACAAGGGAGCTATGGATTTCAGAGTGCTCAACGAAAAGGGCGAAGAGGTCTATAAAGGCGGGACAAAGCCTGTAGGCATGGACGATGAAGCCGGCTTGGGTTACTTCCATAAGCTTGATTTTTCGGCTGTTAAAAAGCCGGGTAGATACACAATTGTCATCGATGATGAGGGAAATGTTTATACCGATCCGTATACCGGCGAGGTTTATAAGCAGTATATAAGTCATGAATTTACGGTCGGAGATAAGATTTACAGTGACATATTCAGAGATGCGATGAATTTCTTCTATTTGCAGCATTCTGATATTGATCTAGACGAGAAAAAGATCGTTTCCGAGCCTTCTGAAGAGAACAGAGCTAAGCTGGCACATGAAGCTTTTCATGCAAAGGACGAGGCATATGTCAGTTCAGACTGGAACGTGATCACAGAAAAAAAGATCTTTAAGGACGCTGCCGGCGGTTGGTATACCGACGATAATTGCAGTAAAAATGTTATTGCAGGAGCAAATGCAGTATGGCTTTTGCAGAATATGTATGAGCTTTCCTATAAGAACGGATATAAAGCAGCAAACGGGAATTTGGCAGATATTCTTGATGAAGCAAGATACGAGCTCGAATTTATGCTTAATATGGTGGTTGATCCCGAAAAGGACAGCATATGGGGCGAGGATTTTGCCGACATGGTATATCACGGAGTTAGATATACGAATAGCTATAATCCCGTTGATCTGGGACTCATTACTGATAAAGAAAAGTTGAAAAGGGTAGTTAATCCTCCGACTTATGCTGCAACATTTGATATGATAGCGTGTGCGGCACAGGCTGCGCGTCTCTGGGAGAAAAAAGATCCCGATTTTGCTGCTGAGTGTCTGAAACAGGCGGAAGCATCATGGAACGCAGTAAAGAGACATGAAAAAGAGTGGACAAATAGGTCCATAAGAGATAAAAACTTTGCTTCGCATCTGGGCATTGATTGCTTTGATTTTTATGATCATGACCTTGGTGATTTCAATTTAAGTGATGAGGCATACTGGGCTGCCTGCGAGCTTTTTGCGACTACAGGCGATAAGGAGTATTATGATTATCTTACTTCTTTCAACTCCGACCTGAGCCTTACAGAATGCATCCCCGATTCCTGTGATGTTATATTCATGCCATATCCTGAAGACAGCTTCAAGGCGTTCTGCGAGACCAATACATACGATTTCGGGACATTATCACTGTATCTGAGCGATAAGATATCAGAACAGGACAGAAAGCTGATAAACGTAAATATCGGTAAAGCAGCCGATAATTTCGTGGCTGCCGCTGCAAATGATGTAAAGGATAACATATACGCCAATGCTATGGATACACCATACAGAAAGGTATCATGTGGTTTCGGATTGGATGAGTACACTTACCCTGCGGACAGATGGGATACTTATGAATTCGGCTCGAACTCCTCAATTGTCAATAATGCTGTAATTATGGCATATGCCTATGAGGCGACAGGCGATGTGAAGTACAAGGAATACGCAGGTTATGCGCTTGATTATATTTTCGGCAGGAATGGTCTCGGTATATCATATGTAACAGGTTACGGCACATATCATACCAATAAGCCGAGCAGCAGTTTCTGGCTGAATGAGGTAGACAGCAGATTTCCCACAGCTCCGAATGGTATAATGGTAGGCGGGCCTACCGGATTAGCAGGAAGTCCTGATGGTATAAGTGACAGCTTCGTCAAGGGTATTGGTTTGAAGATAGGCGAGGTGCCCGATCAGCAGCTATATGCAGATTCAGCCGAAGCGTGGACATGCAATTCAGTCACACCTCAGTGGCAGGCAGCGCTTGCGTGGATGCTTTCGTTCTTTGAGAATAATATGGGCAATGATGACGAAGTTCCAACTACGACCACCGCAGCTTCAACAACAACCACGATTACAACTACAACAACTTCTGAGTCCAATGTGATAATGGCGGGCGATACGAACTGCGATGGACAGGTCGATATGGCAGACGCAGTACTTATCATGCAGGCTCTTGCAAATCCCAATAAATACGGATTAAACGGTACAGCCGGGAATCACATTACCGAACAGGGCAAACTCAACGGTGATATGAACGGTGACGGACTGACAGTAGGCGACGCACTGGCGATACAGTATAGACTGCTTGGCATCAAGGAAGAAAAAAGTGAAGCTAAGACTGAATTGAGCGATATCGTATCAATTAAGACCAAATATAATCCTGTAATGAGCGACTGGTCGGGACTTGGCATACTGCTTGAAATTGCTTCTCCCGGATATCCTGTTACACTGACAGCTAATGCCGGTTACTTTGCAGACTGTTATCTCAACAGTGACAGTGAAGCTGTTATTTTTTCCGGAAATACCTGCGATGTAAAAAACGGCGGCTATGTATTATGGTCGCCCAATGATGAGTGTTATCAGAACGACTGTTATATCGAGATATTGGTTGAGGGAGCAGATGGTGACAAGTCTGTTCAGCTTGGAAAAATATACATTTATGAGACAGCAGGACTTGGTTTTACTGCTACGCTTGAAAAGGGAGCACTTTGATCTGTATAATAATGAAAAAGGAGGACTTCGGTCCTCCTTTCAGCTTGCCCATGAAGGGCGGTAATCATATTAGGAAATTTCTTAATTCTTTTTAATGAATTCTTCCATTGACATAGGAGTTTCTTTTGTAGTCGATACATATGCGTAGTACGAAAGAATATTGGAAGCGTCTACGGCATTAATTAATCCATCATGATTAACATCTGCTGCAAGCTTCTGCTCCTCATCATATCCGCCATCCTGATTTGTTGAGATCATAGCATAATATGCAAGAACTGATGAAGCATCAACAGCATTGATCTGTTTATCATTGTTCACATCTCCAAGCTGAGCTAATGTTTTGAATGTATAGTTATACTTCTGAGCATATTTCTCAGCCGTAGAACCTTTATATCCCTTAATTACTCCACTGAACTTATCGTTTTCATTGGTAAAGGTATTGGCTCTGTCATATATTTTTGCGTCAGGATTCAGGATAAACACCTCAGAAAGAGCAGTACACTTGATAAAAGCCTGCATACCGATACTCTCCACTGAGCTTGGTATAGTTACAGATTTCAATTGCTCACACCCATTGAATGCATTATG
The DNA here is from genome assembly GCF_000526795.1 of Ruminococcus flavefaciens AE3010. Classification (NCBI taxonomy): domain Bacteria; kingdom Bacillati; phylum Bacillota; class Clostridia; order Eubacteriales; family Oscillospiraceae; genus Ruminococcus; species Ruminococcus flavefaciens. The sequence continues at coordinate 3,242,816 of NZ_JAGT01000001.1, read as the reverse complement.
ACCTATCTCGGTCACGGTTTCGGGAATGGTCAGCGAGGTTATCTCTGAACAGCCCCATGCTGCCTGATCGCATATTTTATTCACGGTCGATGGGATAACAACGTCTCCCGAAAGCTTATAGAACACATTAATGAGCAAACCGTTTATTATTACGAACGGAGTATCAATGCTTCTCTGAGCTTCAAACCATGGCGTCCCAGAAAACGCTAGTGCACTTATATTCGTCACGGATGCGGGTATAGTAACATTGCTAAGCTTTTTACAGCTCGAAAAAGCACTCGTACCAATATTGGTTACTCCGTTCGGAATGACTACTGATTCAAGAGATTTGCAGCTCGAAAACGAATATGCGCTAATAGTCTTCAGCGTATCCGGAAGCGATAATGAGGTAAAGTTATTGCAGTTATCAAACATACCCATACCTATACTTGTAACTCCATTGCCGATAATAACATTCTTTATCTCGTCACTGTATTCCTTCCATGGACACGGATTTGAATCTAAATCTTCATTCATATCTCCTGTACCGCTTACGGTCAGAGTACCGCTGCTGTCAAGCTTCCATGTTAAATTCTTTCCGCAAGTTCCGCTGTCAACTACTGATGCTGCCTCTGCTGATAAGACAGCAGGCGCACCAACCGGACTAATGGCTATTCCAAATGGAATCACAGCACATAGCAGAGTTGCTATTATTCTTTTACATTGCATGATATACCCCCTATTCAACATCCAAGAATTTCTCTATAACGACCATAATCTCTTCAAGACGCTTACCACCGATACCTTTGATTTTTCTCAGTTCTGTCTCAAGAGCCGGAAGATCTATTGTTTTGCCCTGTTCACCGAGCAGCTCATCTCCGTAATGGAGAATGAACTTCGTAAACTCCTCTCGGTTCATTTTCTTGATTTTTCGGTAAGTGTCCCCGTCGATGATCTCTTTCTGTCCCATATATAGCTCCTTTTTCGTTTCTTGTAACATATTATACCATATCACCGATGCAATGTAAATATGTAAAACAGAAATGCTCAATTAGCGGTATTCTATATATGTAACCTTGACTTTGGGCTACTGTGCAGTGTATAATATGGATGGTAAGCAGGTTGCTACGATAATCAAAGTTTATGGGGGTAGATTAGCAATGACGTGTCCATATTGCAATAATGAGATGGAACAGGGAATCATCCAGAGTCCTCATGAGTTGTCCTGGAAAAGAGGAACCAAAAGACCAGTACTGGGGAGGGCGGAATTTCACGAAGGATCGGTTGTCCTTTCCAAACTATCATTTATGAAAGGCTCTGCTGTAGTGGCATACCTATGCCGGGAATGTAAAAAAGTGATTATTGATTATTCCGATGAGAAAGCCGACTTAAATCAACGATAAATTCTGATTTAGCTTAGTTCCGTGATAGATCAAAGCTTATGAAAAATGATACAGAGCCCCCCTGCAAGCGTGGGGACTTCGTTTTGGTAATTTCATATTGTGAGACAATGGCTCATTGAAAACAAGTCACATCAATAGTCGTATGCAATGAAGGTTGCTTATAATAATCTTCACACGGTGACTTAAGGAATAGAATAGAATAGAATAGAAAAAGGGCGCCGGACAACCGGCGCTCCTTTCATAAATCATTATTTCACTTGAACATAGCCTCATATTCATCTACTGGCTTGATGCCGCTGATACAGATAATACAAATCAGCTTGTCATCGAGTCTTCTTGCGTAGTTGTACATGACTTGGGATTCCCCTTCATCATCATGAAACCTTTGTGTAGAACGTACATACTCTTCTCCGCCCAGCTTGACTATTTTTCTGTCATCAAAGGTAACACTGGCATCCGGCATATCTTCCATAGAGCGTATTGTAAGATCATCATCAGCATCCAGATATTCATCGGCGGTGCAGTCATGGTGATCAGGCATACCAAGTTCCGTATTCACGAATCCGATACTGATATAATCTGTATCTCCCTGTTTACCGAATTCTTTCATAAAATCTGCATCCCACAATGTTGCCTCAATACGCTTCTGATCTTCATCAGTCATATAATCAGGTGTTGACATTGTGTAATCCTCTGCAGACTCTTTTGTGAGACCATCAGGAATGCTTATCTTAAGATTGGCATATTCGTTTGTGTAAATACTATCCTTATAGAGACCTCTCGTGTAGTTCGTTCCGTCCATGATTGCGTCCTTATCAATAACTCTAGCCTCGTCAGCAAGTGACTCTGGTCCCTTGCGTGGCTTGAAGTTTTCACCATAGCTTTCACCATATCCACGCTTGAGGAAGCATTTATCTGTTCCTATCTGATCAAGCGAACCATACCAGTCGGATGGAAGCTTTCCTGTAAAATCAACGCAACCGCAGAGCACATCTGAGACACCCTTGCCCTCTGAACCTAGGAGATAACACATAACAACGCTGTCCCAACCTTCGTAGTCCTTTTCGTCAAGGATAACGTTTCTACCTGCAATTATGCAGGTAACTGTGGGTTTACCAAGCTTCTTAGCTTCTTTTATAGCGTCAGCATTTCCTTTAAGTCCCAATGAGCCACAAAGCTCTAAATCCTCGGTATCGCCGTTCCACTCGGCGTAAGCCTGCTCACCTACGCAGAGGAGAACTACATCTGCATCAGCAGCCTTATTGTCATCGGTTATGACTTCTATTCCATAATCCTCTGCATATCTCTCAAAGGCTTCAAGTATCGTAGTTACACCGGGAACTTCCTTTGTGCTTGCACCGTTCCAGTCCAGAGTCCAACCACCACATTGTACCTGTCCGTTGTCTGAAGCAGGGCCTGTGATGTATATCTTTGTTCCTTCCTTGAATGGGAGTACCTCTTTATCGTTTTTAAGAAGGACAAGGCTTTTTTCTACCAGTTGCTCAGCAACGGCTCTGTATTTAAGTGAGCCTGTTTCCTGCTGTTCTGTCTTAATGTTTTCAAGCAGCGGATCGTCAAACAGTCCTGCATCCTTCTTAACCTTGATTATACGTGTAACAGCGTCATCAACACGCTCCTGACTTATATCCCCGCTTTCAACTGCATCGATGATGATATCCTGTGCCTCCTCAAAGCGGTCAGTCTCCATGAGCATATCAATACCAGCGTTAACGCTTTTTATCACCTGCTCCTCGTAGGATGAACCTGAGATATTTCCAACAGAACCCCAGTCGCTTACTATGAAGCCCTCAAATCCCATCTCGTCTTTGAGTTTCATGATATACTCTTTGTTTTCGTGCATCTTAACGCCGTTAAGGGAGGAATGACTTATCATGATCGTCTGCACTCCGGCATCTATCTGCGCTTGGTATACCTTCAGAAGCTCCTCTATCTCATCATCAGAAAGCTGAGCGTCGCCGCGGTCAATAAGCATATCTATATCGCCATGCTCACCGGTTCCGTATACAACGTTGCCATCAGCAAAGAAGTGCTTGGAGCATGCAACTAGGCCACCGTCAATCAGTCCCTTTGTGTAGGCTGTACTGAGCTTTGTAATGGTTTCAAGATCAGAACCGTAAGATTCGTATGTACGTCCCCAACGCGGATCAACAGACTGTGCAACACAGGGTGAGAAGTTCCAAAGCATATGGCATAGCTTTGCTTCGTCAGCTGTTATAAGTCCCACCTGATAGGCAAGAGCCTCGTCGTTAGCTGCGCCCTGTCCGATATTATGTGGGAAGTATACTGCATCTCTGCAATAATTAACGCCGTGAACGTCGTCCTGTCCATAGATGTAAGGTATACCGGATTCTGATTCGATAGCTGCCTTCTGGAATCCGTCAACAGTCTCCCGCCATTCAGCAGCACCGATACTGCCCATGGTCGAAAGGATACTGCCATAGTCGTTTTTCTTCATATCTTTTACTGATACATTGTAAACGGCAGGCTGTACCATCTGAGCAGTCTTCTGCTCAAGTGTCATCTCAGCGACTATTTCCTCCGGAGACATGGAAGAGTACTGTTGATATTTGTATACCTCTCCATTCTCATCAGTTGCTGATTCTAATGCAGGTTTGCTGTTTTCGGGCTTTTCAGAGCAGGCTGTCACAGATGCCAGCATAGCCAGGGAAATGATTAATGCAATCGATTTTTTCATTGTGTGCCCCCTTTCAGGATATTGGTAGTGGTGTTGAACGTTCATTTGCGCATACGATAATGCGTTATAGGTATTTCTTATAGTACCATACTTTTGTACCAAATGCAAGGATTGTTTCTGTATTGTAATCAGATATGAACTGGGCTGTAATATGTCAATATACAATAAGGTAACTAATGAACCGCCCTTACGGGCGGCATAGCTTTACGATATTTTTTGTAAAACATATTACAATATGATAATATAGAGCGATAGCGACCTGTATACTCATGGACTCACTTGAGGAGATATTAGGTATTCATGTATGTAACAATGTTGTGTTGTGTATGGATTGGTCTGGTCTAGGTTGGGTTGGATTGTTCACTCCACTCTGTACCATTCGACGTCACTAAACCTGCATCATCACTGCATATACTTCATCAAACCTTCTTTGTGTTCCCTACGAAGTATCTACACTTTCCCACGGACTGTTCCTGTACATTTGATCATTCACACAACTACAGGGATCATTCCGATTTGTCTATACTCTCCTTGATTGGCCATTGATTAAATTAAATATATCGTTTTATCCACCTGTGTATCACTTTTTTAAGTTGACATTACGGTTGAAAAAATATTACAATATTTACAGTTCCATAAATTACGGGGATATTATTTATGGAATGAATAAACAGATTTGGAGGAATTACTTAATGAGTATTCAAAGCAAACTCAAAACTGCTGTTTCGGCAGTTATGGCGGGAGCAATGCTGATAGGCACAGCGTCCTCTTTCCCGTCGCCTGCACCTATGGTAGCTGACGCTGCCAGCGCGTGCAACATCAACACCAACAAAGAATATCAGACTATCCGCGGCTTCGGCGGCATGAACCACCCTGAGTGGCAGAGCTACAACGCTCAGAACGGAGCCCCCGGAGATATGACGGAAGCTCAGGTCCAGACAGCCTTCGGAAACGGCGATAATGAGCTTGGTCTTACAATTCTTCGTATTTTTGTCAGCGATGACAAGAATGCATGGAAGAACGCTATTCCAACAGCTCAGAGAGCTCAGAAGCTCGGCGCTACAGTATTTGCTACACCTTGGAATCCGCCAGCTTCAATGAGAACAAACGGCACAGGCGGTCCTACAGGCGGTCAGTACGTCCTCAAACAGGGTGCAGAAGCTCAGTACGCTCAGCACCTCAATGACTTCATCAAGTACTGCAACAATCAAGGCGTTCAGCTCAATTCTATCTCTGTTCAGAACGAGCCTGACTGGTCAGGCGAGTGGACTGCATGGAGTGCAGACCGTGCGGCAAACTTCATTGCTAACTACGGCAAGTCCGTTACAGCAGGCACAACAACAAAGCTCATGTCCCCTGAGAGCTTCAGCTACAATAAGAGCTTCTACAACGCTATCCTGAACAACTCAAAGGCTATGGCAAACTGCGATATGTTCGGCACTCATTTCTACGGAACACAGCGCAACGCTATGGACTTCCCTGCCCTTGAAAACTGCGGCAAGGAAATATGGATGACCGAGGTTTACGTTCCAAACAGCGATAACAACTCCGCAGACCGCTGGCCTGAGGGCGTAAAGGTAGCTGAGAATATCCACAATGCTCTCGTTGTTGGTAATATGAACGCTTACGTTTGGTGGTATATCCGCCGTCAGTACAGCCCGATGTGGGATACTGGTAAGATATCCAAGCGTGGTTACGCTATGGCACAGTTCTCCAAGTGGGTACGTCCGGGAGATGTCCGTATCGACGCTACAGAGCAGCCTGACAGCAATATCCTGATTTCTGCATACAAGCACAGCGACACACAGGCAACAGTAGTTGCTATCAATAAGGGCAGCAATGCTCCTGTACAGCAGTTCAACTTCAGCGGAAGGACAATTACAGACGTAACACGTTACAGAACATCTGCTAATGAGAATATTACAAAGACTTCAAGCCCTGATTTCAGCGGCTCATCATTCAGCGCACAGCTTCCTGCAAACAGCGTTTCCACATTCGTTGTAAGTCTCGTAAGCGACGGCAAGGGCTTTGAGGGCGGCAAGGATCCCGTACCACCGGAGCCGATAGAGCCCGATTCAAACGGTTACTACTACCACGATACATTCGAAAATGACAATGGCAGCTGGGAAGGCAGAGGCGGAGCTTCTGTAAATACCGGCGGAACAGCATACAAGGGCAGCAAGGCGCTGACAGTAGCTGACAGAGGCAGTGCATGGCACGGTGCAGCAAAGACACTTGATTCGCTCACATTCAAGGGTGGAAACGAGTACAGCTTCAGCGTAGTGGCAAAGGGCTCAGGCAACATGATGCTGTCACTTGAGTACAAGGATTCATCAGGCGAGACAGCTTACGCACATATCGCTGACGGAGTTTCCAACGGCGAGTATGTACAGCTTGCAAACACAAACTACAAGCTTCCCGAGGGCTCGGGCTATATCCTCTACGTTGAGACAGAAGAAGGCACAAGCGATTTCAGCATCGACGAGGTCGTAGTCGCTAAGGCAGGCGTAAAGGTCGACGGACCTGCCGCTGTAACAACAACGACGACAACAACAGCGCCTGTTACAACTGCACCTCCTGTAACACTTGACCCCAAGGCTTCATTCGAGGCAAAGGTCTCCAAGTGGGGTGACGCCAACAACGACAGCGAGGTCGATATGAGCGACGTTGTTCTTATCATGCAGTCACTTGCTAACCCCAACAAGTTCGTTCTCAAGGAACCCGGTCTTTACAATGCAGACGTTTATGAAGCAGGCAGCGGTATCACTTCAAACGACGCACTTTCGATCCAGAAGTACCTGTTGAACACTATCTCAAAGCTTCCCGAAAGCTGGTCGGACAATCTCCCTGTCGTAACTGTTACACAGCCAACAACTCAGGCAACAACAACTACTACCACAACTACAACTGCAAAACCTGTCCAGCAGATCGATTTTTCTGCAATGGCGCAGAAATTCGGCAGCGTGAACCCTGCAAAATCATATAAGAACGACAACGAGCACAATCCGCTGATATCTCAGTATTTCGGCGCTGACCCCGGTGTTATGGAATACAACGGCAGAGTATATATCTACATGACAGATGACCACCTGCTCTATAACAACGGTCAGGTAACAAAGGAGACCTACAGCACTATCAATTGCCTGCGCTGCATCTCCTCAGATGACCTCGTAAACTGGACAGACCACGGTCTTATCAATGTTGCAGGTCAGAACGGTATTGCAAAATGGGCAGGCAACTCATGGGCTCCTACAGCCTGCCACAAGAAGATCAACGGCAAGGAGAAGTTCTTCCTCTACTTTGCAAACAACGCAAACGGCATCGGCGTGCTGACTTCCGACAGTCCTATCGGTCCCTGGTCCGATCCTAACGGCCGTGCAATGATAGACCGCAAGACCAACGGCGTCACAAATGTTCCGTGGGTATTCGATCCTGCGGTACTCGTTGACGATGACGGCAAGGGCTATCTCTACTTCGGCGGCGGTACAGACAATCTGCCGAAGGATCATCCGAAATCTGCCCGCTGCGTCGCTCTCAGCGATAATATGACCTCCATCGTCGGTACACCAGCTGTCATTGACGCACCTTATATGTTTGAGGACAGCGGTATCCACAAGTACAACGGCAAATATTACTACAGCTACTGCACCAACTGGAGCACAGGCGGCAACCAGTACGGTCTTACGACTGCCGCTATCGACTACATGGTCAGCGACAGTCCTCTCGGACCATTCACCCATAAAGGCGAGGTGTTCAAGAACATCGGCAACTTCTTCGGTACAACAGGAAACAACCACCACACTATCATGGAGTTCAAGGGACAGTGGTACCTCTTCTACCATGCACAGTATCTCCAGGACGTTATGAATCTGAAGGATATGGGCTACAGAAGCACCCACATCGACAAGATCACCATGAATTCCGACGGAACTATGCAGCAGGTCAAGGGTACAAAGACAGGCGTTTCACAGATCAAGTCATTTGATCCGTATACAACTTCACGTGCTGCTACATTTTCTCATCAGGGCGGTATCACTATAAGCGGCAGCGGTAATTCCACTGTAAATGCAGAAAAAGGCAGTTGGTATCGTGTATCTAAGGCAGACTGCGGAAACGGTGCTGCAAGCCTGACGATAAAGGTTTCTTCCAAGAACGGCTGTATCGTAAAGGTATGCAAGGGCAGCGCTTCCGGTACTGCTGTTGCATATGCAGAGATACCCGCAGGAAACTCTATGCAGGAAATAACTGTTCCTGTTCAGGGACTCAGCGGCGAACAGGACCTCTGTTTCGTATTCAACAATTCAGCTTCAATTGACAGCTGGAAGCTCAACAAATAAAAAATCGCGCCTGCGGCATTAACCGCGATACTCATATAGAAACTTATAGCTAATTATGGGGGAAACCTTTCTGGAGAAAGGCTTTCCCCCATACCCCTTTCCAAAGACTTTTTTAGCTGATTTTTTCTCATATAGGGCTCGCCCAAAATAAAAAAAGCCTGTAATAAACCAGAGCGAGCCCTATATGAGAAAAAATAAAACTGAAAGTTTTAGGGAGAGAGTTTGAGAGTGACTCCCCGCAGTGCGGGGAGATGTCACGCAGTGACAGAGGGGACGTCCTCCGTCAGAGGGTCCCTTTTTCAAAAGGGGTTCTCTCAATATTAAGCATAAAACTTCTATATGGGTATCATGGTTATGCTACAGGCATATTTATTGTCTTTTGCTCTCAGTTTTACATTATCTTAATTTTAGCATTGGGAACGTCCCGCGAATACAGACAACTCCTTGTGATAGCAGTCTGAGTGTTATTTTGTTAATCAGGCGAGATCAATCATAAAGCTTTACCGTTTTAAGGAAATCCTTGATAAGCTCTTTATAACCAATGCTTGTACTGTATTCACAGAACTGTCGTCATATCTCCGACACTGGCATACGAAAGTATATGTTGCTTTAGGTATACAATTGACACACTCATCTTGATGTGATATACTTGATTTCGGGTGATTATATTTGAATAAAAAACTTGATCTGTTCCTAACGTTTATGAAAATAGGAGCATTTACATTCGGCGGCGGTTACGCAATGATACCGCTTATACAGCGTGAGGTCTGTACAAACAAAAAGTGGATGGAAGAAAAGGATATACTTGAGATAGTTGCCATTGCGGAGTCCACTCCGGGACCTATCGCAATAAACGCTGCAACTTTTGTCGGCTACCGTACAGCAGGCTTTATCGGAGCCTGCCTTGCAACTCTCGGAGTAGTCCTGCCGTCTTTCCTGATAATCTCTCTGATATCACTGGTGCTTCATCATTTTCAGGAATTCAGAGCTGTGAAATACGCATTCATGGGCATTAGAGCCGCTGTTCTTGCATTGATACTGAAAGCGCTGTGGTCGATGTTCAAAACCGCTAAAAAGGGCGCATTTGCGTATTTCATTATGGCTGCGACATTTTTTCTGACCGCCTTTGCAAAGATAGATGCAGTATTCGTTCTTATAGGCTGTGCAGTTTTCGGCATTATATGGTCGGCTATACGCAGAAAGGAGCAAGCGCATGATACTCCTTAAACTTTTTCTATCGTTCTTTAAAATAGGCGCTTTTACTTTCGGCGGAGGCTATGCAATGATAGCCATGATACAAGCCGAAGCAGAGCATCAGGGGTGGCTCACAAAGGAAGAGTTAGTTGACTTTGTAGCAATGAATGAGAGTACTCCGGGACCGCTGGCTGTGAATATGGCAACATTTGTCGGCAGCAGAACAAGCGGAGTCCTCGGAGGGATATGTGCAACTCTCGGTGTTGTTCTGCCGTCATTTATAATAATACTTATTGTTGCCAAATGCTATGAAAAGTTCAAAAGCAGCAAGGCTGTCAACGGAGCAATGAGCGGATTGAAGCCTGCTGTCATCGGAATGATAGCAACTGCTTTTTCTTTTATCTATCATACTTGATGATATGTTTTATTATAATATCAACACCGCCTTGAGAACTCAACTTCTTGCCGAGTTCAGTCGCTTTTCTTCGCAGCATCTCAGAAGCTATAACTTTATCAGCCTTACTGCGAATGATATCAGCTTTGAACTGCCTGTGCGAAATAATGATACCTGCTTTGTTTTTCGCAATCGAAACCGCATTGTATCTTCGTTCAAAGACCTTACCTGGAACTATCATCTGCGAAACTCCGTGAAGCATACCATCGACTACACTGTTCTGACCGCCGTGGTTTATATACAAAACTGCTTCGTCAAGAAGCTCATTGAAGTCCCAGCGTGGAGCTATATGAATATTGCCTTTATTCTTCGCTTTCAGATACTTTGAAGCTATATATACTTCATACTCAGAATCGATGAAAGCCTTACTTATCTCTTTCTCAGTCATTGATGCGGAAACTGTTCCGTTCCCCATATATACGACTATCTTGTTCCTGAGATGTTCAGATGTACTTACCTTTTTCAGCGCCCCACAGAAAGCAACGTTTTCTTTTTTTATCGGTTCAAGCTCATGTATACTCGGACAAAAGCCCTCATCAGCCCAGTCAAAGAGCTCCAGTACAGAATTGACCTGCGGCAGACCTTTCTCCTGCAAATACCTGTTCACGCCCCTTGCAAGCTTCGGAGCATTGGCATATTCAGGCTGAGTAGGATAGCTGACCGTTGTAAACAGCTTCTTCTTTTCAAGCTTAGCTGCTATTATAGCAGGTATACTGAATTCAGAATAAACTATATCAGGTTTGAAATTCCTTATGGCTCCGCGAACACTTGCAATGCTTTTCACAAGATAACTGTAAACTGAATTTCCCGTAAACCAGAGAACTTCATCAAAACTCTTTACTGTTTTTCTTGAAGTTATCCCGAATTTCTGCGCTACAGGGAACACCTTTGAAGCAATAATTTCTGGCATTCCAAACGGAGAAGGAACGTCAAGGAAATAATTCTTTATTCCGTTGATTTCTGAATAATTTACATCTTTTGCTATACAGGTCGCAGCATCTATACCTGCCGCAGCTGCACTTTCAGCAAGCAGCCTGCATCGCGAGAACGGTCCTGATGTTTCTGCCATAGCTGCCATTGGTACTATAAGTAGTCTCATAATTTTACTCTTTCTTCACTTATGTTCTTTTCCGATAAGCTTTATTATCTCAGCTTTATCTGCATCAGGATATAGCTTCTGTACTCGCTCCACTATACGTTTCCAGGACTCATGAGGTGATTCATTGTATGCTGAAGTAACCGCATCATATCCCCATACAGCTTCGGGCGGCAGCAAAACCGATACAGCCATTCCGTACTCTGAGCCTTTCTTGTTTCTGCGCCTGTGGAAGTCTGCTGTAACGAGATATGTTTTCATCATAAGGTCTGTCGTGATACCTTGAAAGTTCTTCTCGCCACCTTTTCCGAAGCCTGCCAGCTGTTTAAGCTCAGTTGACAGTATCTGCTTATCTGTCCAGATAATATCGCCGTCGCTGTCTGTCTCTGTAAGAACGTCCATTATAAGCTTCTCACGGCGATTGACCTTACTATCCTCCCATGCGGAGTCAAAGTCGTAGCCATCACGCCTGTAATTTGCAAAATACGGCAGCCATTCCATACTTATGAAACCAGCCTTCTTATCGAAGAACTTACCATATGCGACTACATGTCCTGCCGCTATTATTTCACGCCATTCCCACGGATCCTGCTCCCTGTTACCAGTCCACCAGTAGTCAGGTGAAACGTGCTCTTCTACAGAGAAACCTTTGACTCCATTTCCGAAAAGCGGCAGAAACCCAACCTCATTTATCCAATTCACAAGCTCTTTCGGACTACGTATCCTGTATGGATCGTCCCACGCAAGTCCGTGTATTATCCATTCACCGTTCTCTACTATCATAACCTGCTCCTGCTTTTTTCTTTATTATATCATACCTAAAAGGCATTTACAACTCATCTGAAAAATGTTATAATTGAAACATTAGCTACATGACAAGTCATTGTTTTTTAATTAGATCCCAAGGAGGATTTCTCATGAATTACTTTTCTAATGTTATATCACGTATTGCCGCTGCTGTGACAGCCTTTGTTTTAATTGCAGTATCAGCATCCTGTGCAGATAATAACGGAAGAAATATCAAGCTCAAAAGCCAGCCGCACTACATGAGCCATGCCAAGGATTACAAAGAGTTATATAAAATATTAAAAGAATCTGCTAAAAAGCAGGAGTTCGAACGTATAAGAACTACAACAGATGATGACGATGATGATATAGACATTGTATACGAAGCCGAATACTCAGATTTATCATATGAGGAAGATGAAGGATATGAAGAATACAGTTATATATCTGGCGCCAGCTACGATTCACCAAGGGGTGTCCCTTTCACTGACGGCATACTTCCATTGAATCCCGCTAAAAAGACAGATCCGGGTAACAACTATCAGGAAAATGATGTTTACAGTTACGATAGAATCAAAACAAACGGTAAACACATCTACTATCTGAATAATTACTATGATGAAAAGAATAAAAATCATCCCTTTCTGCGCGTGATCGACGTTGAAGACGGAAAATTTCTCGGATATAGAGAAGTAGACTTAAAAAAGGATATCTGCTATGATGATGACAATAAAAATATCGATGCTTGGCAAATGTTCATATACAATAATATGATAGCTGTAATTGGTTCAGTCTCTATTGGAAATTCTTACATTAATGATGAACACTTCTCTTTTGTTGCTTTTTATACCACCGATGATACTCCCAAGCTGATAGATGTATACAAACAGGCCGGATATAGCGGCTATCCAAGAATAACTACCGATGGACATATGATCATTCCGACACAATATTCAAGCAAGAAATTCACTGACATTAAAAGTAGTAAGGACATCGTGAACTATATCCCGTGCTATGGTCTTAATGATGATTACTCCCCTGTCCACCCGGAGGATATACTTCTTCCGGAAGAGATAACCGCAAGCGACGAATTAGAGTATTGGATCATTGGCAGCATTGACCTAAACACGGCAGGCGCACCGAAAATATGTGATATTAAAGCTCTTGCAGGCTGTTCATGGTGTGATTACATTTCCGAAGAAAACATCTATGCCAAATCATACAGCTGGGATAAAGGCGGTAAAACAGATCTGACGCGCATATCCTTCAAAAACGGCATTATTTCACCTTCAGCTGGCTGCACCATAGACGGCTCAATAAATAACTCAGACTTCTTTTACGAAAAAAAACGGATATTTATGTATTGCAGCAAACTATAAGGAGTTCGAAGAGACCTTCCACAAATACAGCGACAATGAAGAGATAAACGAATATTCATACGACAGGGTAGTAGGAAGCGGCGACAATGGTTACTACACCTATAAAGCAAAAAATGAATCCGCCAGATTCCATATTCTCGACATGGATATGAACATAGTCGGAAGCATTGACAATATTGAAAATGAGGAAAGCGTATATAACGTAGATTTCTTTGATGATATAGCTTTAGTCTATCCTTCATACAGGCAGGATAAGATCTATGCAATTGACCTTAGTTCTCCGGAAAAACCTTCTGTGCTTGACAATTATAGAATCAAAGGCTACAGCTCATATATGCAGTCATGGGACGAAAACTCAATAATTTGTCTCGGTGAAAGTATAAACGAAGACAATTACGTTATAGGTGTAAGGATTACATTGTTCGACAGCTCTGATCCAAATGAACTAAAAGTTGCAGATATATGCAAATGGGATGACAAGAGAGTTGACGCTTCGACCTGGGATCCGAATAAAGAAAACCCGGAGGAGATCTACTCATCTTCTTTCTTCTCTCCTCTTATTATAGCTCCCGAAAAGAACATCATATGCATACCTCTTAATCATAAATACTATCTTTCCACTAAAAACTGTGTCTCTTTTAAATCCGAAGTGAATGAATATGTATTTTATGGAGTTGAAAACGGCAAATTAGTACTGAAAGGCGAAATGAAGTCACCCGATGAAAAAACGATGGACTTAAGGAATAATTCCAGATATGACTTTGCCTTATATATCGGCGATTATATCTATATGCTCTCTACACAAAAAATAATTGCCGCAGATATAAACACGATAGATATAACAGACGAACTCAATTTCTGATATAAACACCAAGCCCCACAAATGTGGGGCTTTCAATTCATTTTCTGTACAGTTTAAGTATATGGTCAGGGAATATTGAACTGAGATACTCTGTAAATCGTTCAAAGCCCTCTTTATCAAAAACAAGTTCGGAGCAGGCTATGGTAAATTCAGTGTCTAAATATAGTATTCGTAATTCTCACACTTCTTGTTTGAATTATCTTTTTTAAGAAAAAAACGGACAATTGGACACACTAAGAAATATAACCATTCATAAGGCACAAAAAGCACCTGTCTGTTTGGACAAGTGCTTTATGAGTATTCTGTTAGACATCCTTTTTGTCATTATACATTTAGAAACGATTCACTGCTTTTTCAAGGGAATACAGATATAGCTGACTGTATCGGCAGGATTCTTTGCCGGCGGCATATACACCTCGGCAGAGTAATTCCCGGCAAGCTCGTAGCCTTTCAGCGACGGGAGCCATTCCGACCATATCTGCGTGTTCACTTTCTGCAAAGCCTCCGGAAGCGTACCCTTGCAGACGAACTCCGCCCACAGGCTTGCCGGTATCGTGTAAGTCTCACACTCCTCCGGAATGTCTTTCCACGGCTCATAAAGATCGGCTATCCAGTAGTCGAAATCCTTTCCGCAGACATCAAGGCAGAATCCGAACATACCTTTCAGTCCCTTCATGTCATTAGCCCACTCGTTCCAGAACTTCGGTACCTCCTGATAGCTCGTGTCGGCATTGAACCTTCTTTTAATTCCCACGATAGTAAACGATGCCTTTTCCACGATTTTGTAATCCAACATATTTCCGCCCTCCAATGATATTTTAATATGCAGCGGAGCAAATGAACGTAACTGTGCTCCCGACTCTCTTGCCTGTGTCGGAGTAATACCGTGAAAGCGCTGAAATGCTTTCGCAAAACTGTCAGGTGAATCATAGCCGTACTTTGCAGCAATATCAATCACCTTATGTTCAGAGCAAGATAATTCCTGTGCTGCCGTCGTCATACGGCGGGCACGGATGTATTCTCCGACTGTCATACCGCACAGAGCACCAAATATACGCTGATAGTAGAATGAAGATAAGCTCGCCTTCTTTGCGATTTCTTCGATATTCAGTTCCTCTGGCAGATTTTGCTCAATGTAATCAATGGACTCTTGAAATCCTTCGATCCAGCCTTCCATTACAATCACTTCCTTCCGTTGCAATTTCAGTATATCATATCAAGCAGCTTTTGTCCCGACTTTTTCTGCTCTCTTTGTCAGGTGTCTCCTGTAACGCTCGCCCTTCACGGGCGAGTATTTTCGGATTGAACGCAATCAGCCGTTAATCATTTACTATTTTAATACTCAACCAGTGCCTTTTCACTTTAGCACTATATTTCAATTCATAAGCAGGAATACCGTTTGCAAGAGCATTTTGTATTTCTCTGATTTCTTTTGAAATGCTATCTTTATCTGCATATGTGTGATAGATGGACGATAATAAGGAAGAGGCAAAGTAACAAGAAGCTCCTTCTCCACAAAGACAGATACCCATATAGAAGTTTTGCTCCTGAGTGTTACAAAACGCTCAGGGGCATTGTGTTTTTTATGTTGCTAAGATAAATCAAAATTTACCGCTGGTTGAAATCAGAATTTTCGTCCGAATATTCTATAATTACTTTCTTGCATTCTCTACAGAGGAAAGCTGTAACAGCAGCCCCCTTCAGAAAGGATAGTTCTGAAAGAATCACAGAACCTTCATGAAACTGTGCCCGACCCAAGAGCGGTCTTTTGTCGCCTTTCTTCCATGAGATCTCCTGCGGGCTTTGAATAAATCCCAATTCCATTTCTTTTTTACAATATGGGCATTTCATATGGATCCTCCTCTGCAAATTCCAATTTATAATAGTAACTTATGTACTATTCATATTATACACTGCACTGTCTCCCAAAGTCAAGAATACATATTGAACGAAGAAGTCCCCTCACGGGTAATGTCATTAAGCTAAGGAAAAGTAAAATAATCACAGGAATCAAAGATCCTGTGATTATTTTTTATGTATATAATGTAAATTTTTGCAAAAAGGTATTGACAAAAAGCCAAAAATGTGCGGCGCAGCTAATCAGATATACACATCTGATTGGAGGTTTTACCGTGCAAAAATACTGTAATATCGTCAAAAACAAGCTTAATACTCTTATCAGCAACATGGAGAAAAATAACTCTGATTTCGTAGTTGATCCTAAGAGAGATTTTGTTCGTAAAAGTGAGCTATCTTTCTCAAAAACATTGAGATTCATTCTCGGAATGGGCAGCCAGACACTTGGCAAGGAGCTTGTAGAATTCTATGATTATGATTCAAAAATGGTATCTGTGTCTGCTATCGTTCAGAGAAGAGCTAAAATACTTCCTGCTGCTTTTCAGTATCTGTTCCATAAATTCAATGAAACATTTTCTCAAACCAATTTCTTTCACGGCTACAGGCTTTATGCTGTGGACGGTTCTGATATACATATTCCTACTGATCCTGATGATAAGGATACTTTTTATCGTGCAAATAATGATGTAAAAGGCTATAACCTCATGCATCTGAATGCTTTGTATGACATTATGAACCGTAGATATATCGATGCTGTATTACAGGACAGTCGCAATGAAAATGAGCATTCTGCTCTCATAAGTATGCTTGAAAATATCGGACATGAGTCCATTATCGTTGCGGATAGAGGATATGAATCCTACAACACGATCGCTCATCTTGAAAATAACGGCTTGAAATATGTGATGCGCATCAAGACAAGCGGTGGAATTGCTCATAAATTCAACATTCCCCATAATGAGGAAGCTGATTTTGCTGCAAATATTATTATTACAAGAAGACAAACTAATGAAGTTAAGGCTAATCCTGAACTTTATCGTTATCTTCCGCACTCTTCAAATTTCGACTTCCTTCCGAAAGAATCGAAAGATACATATCCTCTTAAATTCAGGATAATAAGGCTCAAGATATCTGAAGATAACTATGAAACCATTGTTACCAATCTCTGTGATGATGAGTTCTCTGCCGAAGATATAAAGATGATATACAAAATGCGCTGGGGGATCGAGACTTCATTCAGAGAACTGAAGTACCAGGTTGGTCTTATTGCTTTCCATTCAAAGAAAAAGGACTGCGTGATACAGGAAATCTTTGCAAGTCTTATCATGTATAACTTATCTATGCTGATTACCGAAAATATCACCATAGATGACGATAAGCATAATGATTACCGCTATAAAATCAATTATGCTTTTGCTATACATATCTGCATCAAATTCTTTCGCTCTGCACACGCAAATCCTTTTCTTTTGGAAGAGCTGATAGCAAGAAACAAGTGCCCTGTCAGACCTGATCGTATTGCTGATAGGAAAACTCGATATCATTCTGCTATTCCCTTCAACTACAGACTATCATAATTCTTCGATTATGTCAATCTTTTTTCAGGCAGATCTCGGATCTGTCTTTTCGTCATGCATTTTTTGCGAATGTAACAGCAGGAGTATGTCTGGTCATATTCCAAACATACTCCTGTTCTTTTTCGTATTTGATTAGCTTAATGACATTACCCTCACGGGGACTCTCTGTATCATTTTTCATTAGTTTGGGTTTTATCATGGAAATATCATACATTGAAGCTTAGAATTGCCTGTTTATTGCGGACAAATCTACATAGAAATACAACACACAAGTTTTATCGTTAAATATTAATCATGGCATTCGTAAATTAGAATTTTAATGAAAACGTATTGATTTTTCGGTAAATGTATAGTATTATTAAGGTGACAAAGTGTACGTGCAAATAATTACGAAAAAGGTGAGAAGCAAGAATATTAATGCCTTCAAATACTTAAGAGACCAACAACACCTTTCATTCCATAAAAACGAGGAGTTGATATTATGAAAAAGAAAGTTTTAGTAGCTTTTATTGCTGCTGTGAGCTGTGTAGGAACATTCCCTGTTTCAAGTATTCCGCTTACAAGTATAGCTGAGAAAGCTACTGTAGAACAGTCAGTAGAAACTGAAAGTCCGCTTAAAGATTATGCAGACACCATAAATGAATACCTACGTTCAAACAGCGTTTTAGGCTATGCGTATATTCAGGATTTTGATGCCACTGAAAAACTGCTTATTACTTATGTCAGTGACTTAGAAAAAATAAAAGCTTATATCACCGACTTAGGCATTGATGAAAACATAGTTCTTTATTCACAGAGCCATGATGATTATTCAGTTTCGAAATTATCAGGTAAAATTGTATCACTACCTGACAAGCTAGAATACAAGATTGGTGAACAAATAGACTTGACTGGCATAAGAATAGAAGCAGCAAAGGGGAATGAAAAAGCTGTTGTTTATACATATCCGGATGTGGCTTTTGATTATCAGTCCAACATACCTAAACCTGCGACACTCCTTCTCTCCACTGATTTTCGCAGTGATAAGACCGGTACTTATACAGTTAAGGCCATAGACATGGATAACGTAAGGTTTGATGTTAATGTCGTTGATGATTCTATACTGCCAGACGCAACAGTAACTATTCCTAGAACAATGGCTCCCGAGACTGAAACAGCTGTTGATTCATCCGCATCTGACGCCAAATTTGACGAAGACGAGTTCTTTGTAGTAGTAGGTACTTACAAAGGATCAACACAGCTCAGGTCTCTCAAACGCAGATCTGACGGTTCATATGCGGCTGAAAAGATAGTATGGGAAGCTGCTCCACAGGGACTCAGTTACGGCGATGTTCTAACGGCTGAGGGAAAGGTCATTATGGAGCAGGTCAGACCAGCGTCCGATCCTGTCTACGCTATGGCTTATTACTACAAACTCGACGACTCAGCCAAGCTTACAAAGGTTGGCAGTTGCGCTCAGCTTATGGAGAAAAAAGACCTTACTGTCGAAAGAGTAACTTATGACGGCTCGGCGCACTGGAGCATTGATTATACGGATGAGAACGGAGAAAAATACTATTACGGTCTAAGCACATATGGTTCCTCCCTGGGCGTTAACCCTACCGGCGGCAAGGAAGGAGATATTTATACCTTTGCTGCGATTGACGGAAATATAGTAGTTCCGCTTGCAAAAAAAGACGTTGAAAGCGATATCAATAAAGAGCCTGAATACAAGATAGTCAAGCTTCCCGACAAGGTGGAATACAAGCTTGGCGAAACGATAGATCTTACTGGTCTGGAAATAGAAGTTACAAAAGCTAATGAAGAGCCTGTGGTCTATACATATCCTGATATTGCTTTTGCGCATGATTCCACTACTCCAAAACCTGCAACAGTTCTTCTCTTTTCTGATGATTTCCGCAGTGATAAGGCGGGAACTTATAAAGTAGAGGTAGTTGGCGCGGATGACGTAAGCTTTGATGTTAAGGTCGTTGATGATTCATCAATTAAGGATCTTGAGGAAGGTAAAACGATGACGCTTGATGATGTCATTGAACTTTCAAAAAAGGGCGATGATCTGACGTGGTCGGACTTCGAGCCATATAAGGCTCTTGACGCAAGTACCTGTATCCGCAACTGGCAATACGAACTAGGAAACGGCTACATACTTGATGTTGGTGGTCAGCCTGATGAAAAGCCGGATTTTATCCTTTTAGGGTATTACAGCTTCCAGAACTGTGATGTTAGAAAAGAAAATGTTCCGGGATTTATAGATTATATTACGGAAACATATATTTTCGTAAAGGGCGACGCGAACTTCGACCGACATGTGGATATGTCCGATGCTGTGCTTGTTATGCAGGCTCTGGCAAATCCAAATAAGTACGGCTTAAACGGTACAGACGAGAAGCACCTCACTGAGCAGGGCTTGGCAAATGCCGACATAGACGGCAATGGTCTTACCGTTGCGGACGCACTGGCAATACAGAGAAAGCTGCTGCATCTGAGTGGTATTGATGAATATCCCATAGGCGGAAAGACCTTTGTATATGAAAAAGAGGGCTTTGGAAGTGACTTCATTATCAATTTTTATGCAGGCGGAGCCTACGAATACTATGAGGGTGTTTTAAGCAGCTACATAGGTGCAGGAAGATGGGAAATAAAAGATGATACTGTTGTAATGACAGAAAATATTTCCAAAAAAGTCAATCATCTGAAAATAAATGGCAACGACCTTGTCTACATTGCAGACGGATCGGATAATTTTTACTATCTCAAAGTAAATGACGGCGAGAAATTTTCAGTACAGCCCTCGTTGACACAGATTGAAAAAATAAAGCAATAGCTGTCCGACTTCTTTAATGAAGAAAAGGTTGACTATACAGTTATCCCAAAAGATAAAATCAATAATCTCTATAATTCGCACTATATTGCTATATACCATTACTTGTTGCGCTAAGTTAACATCACCTTTTAAAAGGCATTCAAAAGGATTTGTTTTATTTTTTTATTAAGGTACATTTGGTGTACATTTCGAATTTTAGACATATAATCAAAAAATATAACTGCTCGCAAGATGATACAAAATCAGTCTTGCGAGCAGTTCTTTATTCTCAATCTAAGCCTATATTTAGGTAAAATTAAAAGGCACTATATTTTGCAATATAGTGCCAATTCTTTGTGCATCATTGACGGAAATATTGATATACGATAAATCGCTATTTCTCGCAATTTGTGTAAATATCACTTCTCCTAAATGCGTATAAAACCTGTCTATTACTTCATTATTGTAACATATTTCGATTAATTTGTCAATAGAAAAATAGAAATTATGCTTTCAGCTCTATGTATTACTTATTTGACGCTATGAGATTGGATGTGTACTATGTTTACTTGAAACTCCCCGAAGTGATTTGACAGTATTGGTGATAAATTAAAGTTTCGGAAGATTATCTAATTCGTATGACGGAATACATAACACATACTCCGAATTTACAGTGCGTATGACAGAATATGAATATGGTATCAAGTAGTGATCCAATATAAAACTACCTATAAAAGGTATCAGAGAAAAAAGGCTGCTTTTCTTCTTAACTCCGGCTTTGGAATACGATGACGGAGGTACGCTACGTATCCAATGGCGAATTTTAGCCTTGTTATCCGACTCTGTCCATGGGCTCATAAGTGAGTATGGTATCCTTACTGTTCCGGTAACATCAACAAAATATAAAGCCTCATTGTCAGTGTAAGTGAGGTACATACCATTCGTAAACGGATGATCCTTTTTCCGGTAGAAATCATCCTGTAATGGCTTTGGAAATAACAGTTCTATTTCGTCACTGTCATCGGGAATATTCATTTCGGATACAGCCTTTGTACACATTTCTTCTGAACGTCGCTTTACAGACGGCCTACTGATCCATATCGCGCATATTGCCCAGATAAGCGGAAATCCGAATATTGTAAGCAATCCGAATAACAGGATTAAGCCTGAATTCCAACCTGCAAGATCGCCACCGATCCAAAGAATTGCCATGAAGACGACAAAGGCAATAGCGATCCACTTTGTATTTTTTTCTATCTTTTCGATCTTCTGATTATGTCTTGTGATTTGTTCAAAAAGCTCTGAATTTGGACGGCACACAATTAGTTCATCAGAGTCGAATACATTTTTCAACATAATGAGGTTTCCTCCAGTAAATCTAAGTATAAATCTGACATTAAGGAATTAGTCTTTTGCTTTTTCAGGAATTCTTATGATTTTTGAAAAAACCATAATTGAAGTTAATAAAAACCCTGCGACGAATCCAAATGTATGTGTCAGAAACGAACTCTGGTTATCGTTTGCAAGAATGAAAAAAATCAAAACTCCCCATAGATCCGGTCTGAACCACTTTAATCTGAATATATCAGGGAACCTCAAACAACATACAAAGAATGCAGCTATCAGAGCAAATATTCCACCCGATGAACCACCGCCGTAATCTGGAGCTCCGGAATGAACTATCAGTGAGAATGGAATTTCAGCAAGAGCTCCGCCTAAAACAAAAATAATAAGCGTTTTTATTTTTCCTATAAACGGACTCAGTAACGAACCTACACATATCAGAGCGACAGAATTGAAGAAAATATGAGAAAAGTTATAATGGTAAAAAATGCAAGTGATGAAGTATACTGTGAAGTGCCGTTCTGCCATAAGGTCGAAAATAATGGTACATATACTATCTGGAACGGTGTTATTGATCTGCTCTATAAGAAAGACGGTAAATGGCGAATAGTAGATTATAAGACCAATGCTGAAGCTGGAGGACTTGATTACAAGTATTCTGACCAACTTAATGCTTATAAAAACGCATTCTTATCCATGACAGGTGAAAGTGCTGAAGCATACATCTATCATATCGATATTTAAAGAAGACTGGACAGTTCATTTTGTCTTTTTATCAATTTTGGAATACCAAGAATATTGATTTTTATAAGTATAATTAAATTTGGAAAAAGACATTTCTGCTCTAAGACTTTGAAAAGTAATACAACCAAATTTTATTGTAGGTTTGACTAATTAGTATTGCTTCAAATTAGTCAATACTGCCTAAATATGTTTCTAAAAAAGAATTATAAACAAGAAATATTGTGAGGAGGTATATGTTATGACAGTTTTTGAAGAAAAATTGAGAGCATGTGATCCGAATTGGCAAGAAAAAGTATATAATGCTCTTGGAATTATCGTATCATGTGATAAGTATGGATTGGATTTTTACTCTCCATGTTGTAGTAGATGGAACGATACTTTTGCTGATACGGAAATTAATGAAAACTCCATAAAAACCATTGATGATTTGATAGCAGAGATAGCTGCATCAAATGGATTTAAAAATGTCTTAGAAGAAATGAATATTGGATGCTTTACCAAAAACGAATTGTTTACAAACCTGATTTATAATTTTCAGATTCCAACAGTAAAAGCTTCTCATGAAAAGTTCGGTAATGATTCAGAACACATCCACTTTTATAGCATTGAATATTTTAATACGCATGAATTCGGTAATAATAATTCTCCTATTATTGTTGTCTTTTTTGCTTTTGTGGAATGCGATGAGTCTTACATTGAAATCGAACTTCCCATTTCCATGTCATTACATGAAACCCTCGAATATATAAAGAAAGAAATTGATGAAACCATAGAAAGTTGTAATTTAAATATTGTCACTAAGTTGGAAGAAAAAAAAGTATGTATTCCGAGATCTTACGATGAATTATTAAACTTCTTAAAGTTGATTAATAAATGGTCATTATGTTGGAAGGATGAATTACCAGAATAAAATCATTTTCCATACTGATTATTTGCAAAAGAATAAATCATAAAAAACAACTGTTAGATTCGTCATACAGGAATGAACATGAGGCGGAATTTATTCTTTATGATGCCTCGGAAAGAAATATTAAAAAGCAGTTCAGCGGAGGCAAGCTTCCACTTATAAAGGAACTCAGAGCTGAACAAAAAAGGCTCAAGGCTGAAGTTGAGAAACTAAAAAATGAGATTCGTAATGAGGCCCCACAACTTGAAGAACTTAAGAATATGAGGCGTAATATAGAAATATTCCTTAATAAAGATATTCGACAAAATCAGAAAAAGATATATGAATTGGAATAAAATAATATGGGTAATAGATGTATAACTAGTTCACATACTATTCTCATTAAAAGTCATTTGTTAGCATACGTGTTTGGCAGAAGCTCAGCTCCGCCATACTTTTTTACTCCGCCCACTGCTTTTTTATTATAGTCCAGAATAGAATCAGATTAAGTGATAAATATAAAAAACCGAAAATATTTCGGGATAAAGCAAAAAGACTAAGCCGAAGCTTAGTCTTTTTTTGTTTCCGTCCCCGTGAGGGGTGTGAGTTGCAACTGAAAAAGAAGGTAAGAATAAAAGAAGTGCATATGTTTCCGTCCCCGTGAGGGGTGTGAGTTGCAACGCCATACTGCGCCATAGGGGGACGTACTGCCGTGAGTTTCCGTCCCCGTGAGGGGTATGAGTTGCAACCATAACAAATCCTCATCGTATATGAGGTAGAAGGGTTTCCGTCCCCGTGAGGGGGGTGAGTTGCAACACGGCAAGACAATTCATCTCGAAACTAAAAGAGAGTTTCCGTCCCCGTGAGGGGTGTGAGTTGCGCTACAGGTTCGCACCTTTATGATAGCACATTTAAATAAAAATGTCAAGCGATTTGCAAATAATTTGTTTGATACGTCTTTGCAGGCAGTTGTTGCGGTCAGGAGCTCCTGCCTGCGTTTTGAGCTCCTGACCATGCGGAATGTGTCGGATCACTTGTGCTTTTTCCAGATGTCCTTTACTGTGTCAACGGGGATATTGTACTTTGCTGATGCTTTCCTGAATGCTTCTGATTCTGTTTTGCCTAAAAGGATAAGATTAAGTATAAAGAATACGACCTCGAGTGCTATAGTTACAAGGATAAGAGAAGTTGATGTTGTTGGGTAAGGATAAGGATTAGGATATATAATTCTATTTGCCATAAGAATTCCTCCTTGAAAAAATGAGTGTGTTACCAACTTGCGTATGTTTGGCAGGAGCCCGCAAACCTCCTTCCTGACGAGCTCCTGTAAAAGTTTGTCTTGTACTTGTTTTCCTTACTTGTTGTCGTTGGATGAATTGATTATGTCTATTGCTGTCTCGATGATCTTAACTGTTGCTGAAAGGATCTTAACCAGTATGTTCTTATTCATGTGAATTCCTCCTTAAAGGTGACAGAGGGGATTAGTGAGCAGTGCAGGAGCTTTGTCCCCCTCTTTTACTGTGAGCTCCTACACTGCTGAATCTTGGTGGTGTCGTATCAGGTGGTGTTTCTTACTTTTTCACGGCCTTAATGAGTTTGACTGTAGCTTCTGCGATGGTTCCGACTGTTGTGATGACCGTGATTATTGCTTTAACATTCATGTGAATTCCTCCTTAGAAATGAGAGTGTGTTTACCGACTTGCGTATGCAGGACGGGAGCTCTTTGACCTCCTTTCGGACGAGCTCCCTGCCCTTCTGTTATATAATAGATTTGGTAAACAACGAATTAAGTGATATCTCAAAATTATTTCTTATAACGTGCTTCGTATATTTCCGAGTCGAATGTAAGTTTGCTGATTCCGTCTGAGAATGGAGTGTCTGCGCAGTTTATAACACGAACATAGTTTGAATTTTTAGTATCGTCTACAAGGTATCCGCCTGCGTCTATCATGATGTATGTGCCATTGAGGTTGCTTTCGCATACGATCTCCATACCTGCGTCTGTGTTGTAGAGTACCTTTTCTGAGATAGTGTTGATTCCGAAAGCTGAGAGATTTCTTGTTATGTATTCTGTGTATTCTTCGTCTGTAACTGTTATATCCTTGTTGCTGAAGCGGTCGTTTTCAAACGGGGACATTCTGAGTATTTTCCAGCGGTCAACGGGGAGATCGTGCTTTCTGATAAGTTCGCCCGGGGTTTCGTCTTTATTGATAGCTGATACAACAGTGTTTACCTTGATTTTTATGCTGGGATTGTATTTCTTTATAAGTGTGAATATTTCCTTTATCCTGTCAAGATCGAGAACTCTGCCATTTGTGTCACAACGTCCGATTTTTCTAAGCGTATCCGGGAAGAAGCTGTCTAATGAGAAACCGATAGTAGTAAAAAGTGATACGTTATTCTTTATCCATTCTTCGTCTATACATGAGCCGTTTGTTATGACGCTGCATTTACAGCCGAGGCTGTTTGCGTATTCTGCGAGAGAAGTCAGATGAGGGTAAAGGAGCGGTTCGCCGCCTGCGAAATTAAAAGAAGTTACCATGCCTGATGCTACTGCGTTATCTATTATGTTTATCCATGTTTCAGGTGTGAGTACATTATGTTTGTCAAAGTGTGCGAAACAATGGCGGCATCTGTAATTGCAGGCTTCGATAAGGTGAAGATTAACTTTAAGCTTTTTCATAATACTACCTCCTTGCAGGTGTCGGGTGTTTGTACGTTCACTATATAATAGACCGGTCAGAAGTGAAATTAAGTGATAAATAAAAAAATCCCGAAAAAAATTTTTCGGGATAAAGAAAAAAGACTAAGCCGAAGCTTAGTCTTTTTGTTTTGTTCCGTCCCCGTGAGGGGTGTGAGTTGCAACTTGGTAGTATCGCAGTTATAGGTTGTTCAATCGGTGCGTTTCCGTCCCCGTGAGGGGTGTGAGTTGCACCATAGGTTTGCACCTTTATGATAGCACATTCAAACATAAATGTCAAGCTTTTATCCAAAAAACCGTTTCATTTGTCCCCAAACCAGCTTTTTCAATCAGTCACCAGAGGACGACGGCGAGCTGGAATGCTGTCGATAAGTCTGTCATACAGCGCCTTGATGTTGTATTTATGCTCTGCCGAATAATATACGGGCTTGTTTATCCACACTCCTGTTGCTTCGTGAATCCTTTCTCTGATCGAATCTGCCTTTGCTTCAAGGAATTGCCTGAGTTCTTCATCGGGAGTATTGCTGTATTCGTTCCAGTGTCTGCCCTTCATTGCCATATCTGCCTGATTTATTGCAACTATAATGCGCTCCTTCTGGAAATTAGGGATAATGATATTATTGATAAGCTTAAACACTGTTCCCATATCCCTGACCGTACCGTCTATCAGTATAAGAACTATATCAATAAATCCGTATTTGTGACCGTTCAGACTGTAGGTTTTATAGAGCATATCAACAAGTTTTCTTGAGTGTTCTTCGTCTCTTTTCACTCCGTCGCCCAGCCCAGGAGTATCCCATAATCTTACATGATCGTTCAGAGAATAATCGTCTATCTCCATTGTTTCGGGGTCAGTTCCTGTTCCGACTTTAGCCGAGCTGCCGTTGAGGATAGCGTTCAATGTAGTAGATTTGCCTGCGCCTGTTGCACCTACCACCAGTATATCAAGTGGTCTGAAGCCTGCAATGTTTAGTCTTGTCTCGATGTCGTCTTTTCTGTAATTCTTAAGGTTTGTCATATTACTTCACTCCTTTCTGTGCTCCGCCCCCGAAAGAACGGAGCACATTTATTATTTGTCAATATTAAGAAAACAGACCTCTGAAAATACTTACAACAACTCCTACTGCACCGCCAACAACTGTTCCTACTACTCTGCCTGCTACTCTGCCTACTGTTCCGAAATTACTGCCTATATCCTCGCCTATATTACCGCCTGTCTCTGCAAATTCCGATATTGTTTCCATGTAGCTGTTTTTGATTTCCTTTGAATAGTCCCTGAGCTCGTCGTTATCCTTCCATACATTCGGATCCTTGTTGATATTGTCGCAGTAAGCAAGTCTTTTTTCCTTTGGAGTCATTTTGAGTATGTAACTGTAAAGCTTGGAAAGGTTATAGGGGTTCTGCTTTGACGTTCCGTCTGTGTATCCTGCACTGTAATATATAGGTTCGACTTTGACTCCTGTTGCTGCGTATATACGGTTTTTGATGGATTCTGCTTTGGCGTCAAGGAATGCGGTGAGTTCTGCGTTTGGTCTGTTGCTTTCCGTTTCCCAGTTTCTGCCCTTCATCGCCATGTCTGCCTGATTGATTGCCACAAGTATTCTGCCTTCTCTGTTTTGGCCAAGGTTCGGGATTATAACATTATTGATAAGTTCATATGAAGTTCCGAGGTCTCTGCTGCTGCCGTCGAGTATTACAAGTACAAGGTCAATGAGTGCGTTTCCGTTTTCGTCTTTTTCGGTAAGCTTTTTTATGATGTTTTTTGCGTGTTTGTTGTCTGCTTCCTTGCCGTCTCCGAGTCCCGGGCTGTCCCACAGTATCATATTGCCTAAAGAATATTTTTCGATTTCCATGGTTTCGGGGTCTACGCCTATTCCAACTTTAGCCACCTCCTCTCCGAACATTGCGTTTATTGTTGAACTTTTGCCGCTGCCCGTACCGCCTGTAATGAGTATATTGAGTTTTTCGTTTCTGAGTTTGGTAAGTGCCAGCATAAGTTTTGCCTTGGTTTCTTCGTTAAGGGCTTCGCTGTTGATGATCTCCTCGATCTCACTGTAAATATTCTTTTCCATTCTTTTTTACCTCCTGTTTTTCACTTGTTGTTATTCTCGTCTGATGCCTGGATAATGGTTATTGCTGCCTCGATAAGGGTTATTGCCGCTGAGATAATGCCGATGATAACTTTTTTATTCATTTTTATATCCTCCTTTTTCATGCGGGCTTGTTGTTGTCGTCGGATGTGTTGATTATGTCTATTGCTGTCTCGATGATCTTAACTGTTGCTGAAAGGATCTTAACCAGTATGTTCTTGTTCATGTAAATTCCTCCTTAAAGGTCGCAGGTTGATATATGTGTGCGGCATGGGAGCTCTTTGACCTCCTTTCTGTGAGCTCCGTGCCTTTCTGTTATATAATAGACTGTAATTGCATTGGATTAAGTGATAAGCGAAAAAATTTTTTCGGAGCATTTTTCATGTGTTTCATGCCCTTCTGTTATATAATAGATCGGAGAAATAAAGAATTAAGTGATAAATAAAAAATTCCCAAAAAAAATTTCGGGATAAAGAAAAAAGACTAAGCCGAAGCTTAGTCTTTTTTTGTTTCCGTCCCCGTGAGGGGTATGAGTTGCAACTTATATTTTTGGAGGGATATGCTATGTGCCAATCGTTTCCGTCCCCGTGAGGGGTATGAGTTGCAACTTTATATTTTTATCTGAGAAACATACTCTATAGTGAGTTTCCGTCCCCGTGAGGGGTATGAGTTGCAACTTCAAAAAGATCGAACCAATGCCGTTATGGACTGAGTTTCCGTCCCCGTGAGGGGTGTGAGTTGCAACTTCATTCCTTTTACGTAGAAAACATCGGTACGAACGTTTCCGTCCCCGTGAGGGGTGTAAGTTGCAACACCAAGAAATTACTGCTTTTGTACAAAACAGTTCATTATCTTACTGTTGCATTAATAATTCAAGCTCAAAAATCGCATTTTTGTTCATAGCTTATTCATAAACAGCCGTTTTTGAGGTGCGAACCTCCTTTTTTTGAGGTTGTTTTGCAACTCACTTTTCATAGGTTCGCACTATTATAATATCATGTTTTTGATAAAATGTCAAGTGATTTTGTGAAATGTGTACACTTAACTTGATTTTTAGCAAAGGATATGCTAAAATCATAATATACTTAAAAAAGTGAGGGATAGATTTGCTTTGTAAAATAATACTGCCATTTGAAAGTCAGAAGGGCCTACGTTATAACTTTTATGCTTCATCACTTATGCAGGGGATAATGATGGAGACTATCCCTGCGTTTTATGCCAAAAAAATGCACAGCCTTTCGCTCCGCCCTTACAGTCAGTATTCATGCTGTCTGAACGGACAAAACGTATGGACTGTTTCAACTCTCAGCCGCGAAGCTTACGATAATATCATTACTCCTCTTCTTTCACTCAAAAGCGCTTGCGTAAAGCATAAAGACGATATTATCACGTTTGGCTGTGCTGATACTGAGATATTGTCATATCAGCAGTTGCTGTCTGAAAACGCCGTCTCCTCAGACGCAAGCGATATACTGACACTGGAGTTTACCACTCCCACCGCCTTTAAAAGCAACGGCAGCTATATCATACTTCCCACCCTCAGACTGATATTTCAGAGCCTCGCAAAACGCTTTGACGCCTTTTTCGGCATTGATGATAATAACTATGATGACCTTTTCAATGATATAGACAAATACATTAAAGTTACTGATTATGAGCTGTCAAGTGCTTCATTCTCACTTGAGGGCGTGAAGATTCCCTCCTTCAAGGGCAGTATTACCATGCGTGTAAAAGCTCCGACTGAGTTCAGGAGCTATATCCGTATGCTTTGCCGCTTTTCTGAATTCTCGGGCATAGGTATCAAAACTGCGATAGGAATGGGAAGCGTTCGTTATCATAGCATATAAAGAGTCAGACCTGATCGGCATTCGCCTTTCAGGTCTGTTTTTTATTATCACTTTTTTTGTGATGAGCGTTTTTTATTGCCTTGGTAGCTGTTGCAGATCAGCGTTTGATCTTCATCTGTAAGTTTCGGCAGCTTATCAATATATTTGAGAGGTTCTCCGATTTTTTTCAGCGTTGGCCGATTATTAGCAAACCACTTGAATACTCCATTGCCATCAGTACTATATGGATAGCTTATGTATTTGCCGTTTACAGTATTGATATTCGTGACTTTCAATACATTATCCACATTTGTCTGATTTTCAAATACGTTTTGCAGGTCGGGATTGATAATATCGGTCATGTCCTTTTCGATGTATTCGGGATATTCAAACTTCCTGACAGTTATCCTGTCACAAACTATCTTTGCTGAGCCAAGACCAAGCGGCTTTCCGTGACCTATCTTGTGGCACTGCTTTGAATCGCTCCTGTTATCGCCGAGAGTAAGGGTAAACGCCAGCTTTCTGAGTTGCTCCCCGGTAATTTTGTCAAAATAGACCGTGAAACGAAATTCGCTACCTTTCTTGACAAGCTGGACTTTACGTTTTAAATTCTCCTTAACTACGGCGTCTTTACATATCGGGTGCGATGCAATATACCGATTGTGCCAGTAGTATTTTCTTCCGGCTATTTCAACTCCCGGAGTATCGGCTGTATAACTTTTATCTTTACCTTTATACTTGAGATAGAACTCAAACGAAGAAAGTCTCGGTGCGCCAAGAATGTCAAGGATATAGCTTTCATCAAGGCAGTCGGGAGTAACGCAAACCGCATCGCCGAACCTCACCCTTGACGACAGCGCAAAGCCGTCATCGTTTACTGTTCCGAAAAGAGCGCAGGCGTCGCAAATATTATTAATATCGGCGCATTTTTCAAGGCGTTTATTTCTGAGCAAGTCTATCGGCTTGTTATAAAAAACCGCTCTTGACATCTGCGACGGTGCAAAATAGTAATGCCCGTCTAAATAGCAATACCATACGGGTAGCATCGCTTTTTCATTTCTTTGTATTTCCTCAAATTGGTTGTTATATGCTACCAGTTTTTGAAGCTTATCCTTATCCTTTTCTAATGCTTTTAAGCTTTTTTTGATGTTTACTTCAAATCTATTTATGTAATAAGGGCGTATGTTTATTCCTGTGTCGCTAACCTTTTCAAATACACTGTCAAGGTTTTGCCTCCCTTGCGACAGAATACGATTGACCTTGTGGACATAGCCTTTTTTCTCAGAATCGGGGGAATTCACATCTCTGAAATAAAATATCTCTTCATGTACTTTTTTATTATTGTCCTGTGCTTCATCATTTTTTTTCTTTTCGGAGGTATAAGAATTGAATGTGACCAGCGTTCCCTCAGGGATATTCCTGACCCATTTATTTGACTCATCCTTATATCTTTTGGCTTCATAGAGTACATACTTGCCATTCTCCATGCAAAGCAGTCCGCACTTATTCTTGTTGAGCCTTGAACTGAAATAATCTTCATCAGTATCATTAGTCGACGAAAAACAGGAATCCGTAAGAGCTTCGTACAAGCTTCTGATAGTTCCTCTCAGGCTGCTTCCGGGTATAACTGGTTTGCCGTTGACGTTGAAAAAATCAAATAATCCTTCAGACACCTCGTCGCATAATGCTATCTGTGAACGAGTAAACAGCGTGCATTCAATCTTTCCGCTGATAAGATCGGCGCTGCTGTTATAGTACTCGCGGAGACTCTTCTTATTGCCGTCGTTGACTGGGATAAAAGTATATGGATTAATAAAGCCGCCCATTATTCGTCCCCCTTTTCAAGATAACGCACGCACCTAAAATCAGTTATCTGAGCTATATTCTGCTCATCATATGAAACATAGTTGCGTATCTGTATTCTTTCTGCATTTTCGACAGGAAGCTGGTATTTTCCGCCGCCTGTAGAAATATAACTTGTCCCGTATGATAAGCCGGGGTTAATATCAAGATAGTGTTCTTGAGGAAAATAGTCCTTTTTTTCGACGAGTCCTGAATCTTCAATATATCTGAAGCTGAATGCATCTGCAATGGTTGGTCTCATTATCTTGAGCTCAGACTGTAAATTGAATATACGTGCTTCAAGCAGATGCTCGGTGTCTTCAATATCACGCTGTTCACAGCAGATGAACCTGTCGGTATACAAAAGTATCATGCTTCCGCCAGTGATCAACCTTCCAACCAGACTGTTTATATCTGATACAGCACCACACTCTTTAACATAGGTTTTAAAACTGTTACTCACTGACTTCATCTCCCATCATTCCGGATAAATCACACTTTTCAAGTGCTTCTGTAACATCTCTTCCATTGAGTTTCATTTCGGTTATTTCAAATATACCCCGTCCGACAGATGCCAGTCCGCCTATTGAAAGATATCCGTTGCTAAGATCGCATAATACAGCGGCAATTATTATCCTGCATTTTTCGGTTTCTTCTACGTCTTTCAGAAGTGTAATATCAAGATCACAGCAACTGTCATAACAGGTTATTTCGCTGTACAGCGCACCGTCCTTAACGCCGGCAGAAAAACGGTCGATAGCGTTTCGTGTTATCATTTTGGATATTCCGTTTTTTAATCTGCTCTCTGAAAAATATATTCTTGATTTCTGCTGTTCGTTATTTTCGGTATCTACGAAGCCAAACAGCTTGTCCGTAAGAACAGGATCAGCTGAAAGCTCCTTGAAACGGCTTCGGAACGCACCAGCCCAGCTTGTGCCGGGAATAACAGGAACGCCGTCATTTGTGGAAAGCTGAGTATAGTCCGCAGAGGATATATCTTTGACCGTATATGAACGGATGGATATCGCACCCTTCTGCTTTAGTTTCAATGATATGGTATCTGCAAAATCTGTTACGGAGAATTCCTTCAGTTTCGGGGTTATTTCAGAATAGCATTCTTCATTTCCCTGATTAAACTGATCGAAGTCAAGCCATCTTTTTCGGTCCTGAGGAAGCGTGAATTCTGATATTCCGAGCCATGAGATGCTGATCTGACCGTATCCTCTTGATGTCTTTGATCCTATCCTGAGTACGCCGCAATCAAAAGCCGCAAGCGTTTTTATTATGTCTGATTTTTCCTTTTCGGAAGCGTTAAGGAGCTCAATAAGAGCGGAAAATTCTGCATTTGTCTCTACAGCTTCCATATCGAATTTCGCACCATCTACTGCTATCTTGTTATATGGCATTTCATTTTCCAGGAGCTCAGAAGGCAGTTTGCTACTCAGAGCTACTCCGTCTCTGAATGTAATGAAATGATCTGATCCTAAAACCGCATCATAGAAACGTATTCTGCTTGAAATTGCTTTGCCGTCAGAGCTATTTCCGATAGTTCCCCAGAAACTGTCATCAAGATTACCGTATGCAGCAAGAAAATGGCGTATGGCACCGGCTAAAGCAGTAGCAGGGATAACCGGATCATCAGCGCTGTCAAGTATAACGTCACTGTCGGTTACTGAATCATTGCCCGATCCGATAGCAAGAGGAGATGCAAGGCTGAATTTAAGTTTGAGGTATGTTATTGCATTTCCCATTATCATTCTCCTCTCTTTGCATATTTTATAAGTCTGAGTATGAGCAGAAGATACTCTGGCCAACTGTCTCCGCTGTATTCCTCAGCTCCGGCTTTGACAACTATTTCTTTGAAGTTATCAATTTTACCTGAGTTGACTACTTTTAGCAGTTCCTCGTAACTGTCTGACTGTTTAACGATCATCATCCACCTGCCGACCTGTGAAGGAGTAACCTCCTTCTTTGAATAAAGGCCGATGTTATTCTCAACAAATCTTATCGCTTTCATTCTTATGGATTCTGACTTCTTATTTTTTTCTATCAGCTCTGTCAGGCTTCCTGAATTGCTGCTTTCTGAAAGCTCAGAGGAAATACTGCTGCATGAGCGCTTTCTGAATCTGTCAGCGGCAAT
This sequence comes from Ruminococcus flavefaciens AE3010, assembly GCF_000526795.1. Lineage (NCBI taxonomy): Bacteria > Bacillati > Bacillota > Clostridia > Eubacteriales > Oscillospiraceae > Ruminococcus > Ruminococcus flavefaciens. The sequence continues at coordinate 3,208,800 of NZ_JAGT01000001.1, read as the reverse complement.
TATCATCACCTTTCCGAAGCCTTCGTTTTGCTTTGCTCCGATATACATTACTTCCGAAAGAGACATCTCTTTTTCAGCCTTGAATACTAAAGTTGATCCAGCAGCTATCGCTCTTGCGTTGGGCTTTTTCAGATTCCACATAGTATTGTATCCGGCGATAGTTCTGTATCGTAGAGCCGAACACTTTCTTTTGCAGTCTTTATCAAGCTTTAAGCTCTCTAAACCTAGAGACTTTTTGAAAGCATCAACAGAGATATTGTATCCGCCTTCTCCATCAGGTAGAAGAATATCAGAAGCTGCGATAACAATAAACGTTTTGTCGGGATTGATCACAAACTCATTGCGCTTTGCCTCATTCAGGCTTATATCATGGAGCGAGCATGATGAATACTGAGCGGACTTGCTTCTTCCGATATGAATACTGCCGGAAACCAGCAAAGGATATAGTTTATGAATGAATTCAGCTTTTCCGCTTATCGAACCTCGGAAATATTGATCTGAACAAAGGCATGTCTGCGTATAAAGCGTACCTTCTTTGCCTGTACTGTGATGATAAATCGTTTCTGTAAGCGGAGAAACAACGCTCAGATCAGTGCTGCAATATCCTTTTTTGAGAGGTTTTATGATTCGTTCCTCTTCATTCCCTGATTCGAGAATATTGAAATAACCGCTCTCACCTTTAATTTTGCCGACAATAGTCGGAACAGGAAAGTATTCAGTACCAGCGCGGTCTGAGATAATGAGATTAGAAAAACGAACATTATTTTTAAGGAATATCTCCTCAAATTCACTGTCAGCCGGATACAATTTCAGATACTCTCCGGCGAGGAAACCAAGCATTGCTGTTCCCAGAATATGATCTGAGGTCTCATCAGAGGTCTGTCCAGGGATCATCAGATTTGAATCGAGACGAAGCGTATATCTTATCTCCAATTCATCTTTGGATACGCTTTCAAAAGCTGTTGCAGCTTTCCCAGTTCCATGAACATATTCGCATTTAACCGCACCATATCCTCGGTTACGTTTATATCCGATATTTCTTAGTGCCTTGCAAATATCAGAAAACTCTGGCTCATAATCCTTGTTAATCTCTACATTAGCACAGAATACAAGTTCGTTGCCGTCGAAAGGAGAATAATGCTTGATAACTCTTGTAAAACGAAGAGAATTGTATTTTGCGGTATCATTTTCAATCGCTGTTGATGCGCGTATATAAGTGAAAAGCCCAAGAACATTTTCTGAATCAAGGCACTTTGCTTCAGCATGTAGTTCCTCAATGTCAGGCAATCTTGCATCTGATATAAACAAAGAACCGCGGTTAGAGGAGCCACTTTTACCGAATATCTCATCTATATAAGGAGAACCAATAAGTTCGGCAGCAGCTCGCAGGCAGCCCTTCAGCCTTCTGCCTCCTATATATGGGAAACCATACTTATCATAGCATACATCTGTATCTATAATTGAAGAAAAACCGTCGCCGCTTGCTGAACAAAGATCTGATTTCAAGGTGATAAAGATTTTGCCCAATTCATTCACCTTCCTTCATAAACCAAAGATCGTATACAATAGAAATATCATAAAGCATTTTCATAATTTCACTTCCGCCGTTGATAATAGTCTTTTTGAACTCCTCTGATTTCTGACGAGAAGCGATACGTTTGAGTTCTTCCTGATAGTATGAATTACCTTCTGTCATTGCACGACTAAGCTCCTTAAGATTGGAACGATCAAGCTTCATTTCTTCTTCTGCAATACGAATTCCAAGCTGTTGGAACTCTTTCCACGAAGTCGAGTACTCATATGGACGATTTGTATAAGCGGCTTCCTGACGTTCACGAATAGCATCGAGAGAATTGATAATTCCAGAATGGCAATAGTGAAAATCAATAAAGTTCTTGTTTTGCGATTGTTCCTTATGGGCTTTTCTCTTTCCGCTTTCACAGCATTGCTCTGCTATCTCATAAACATCAGAAAAAGGAGCGTGGCTATGGAAAATAGCTACTCCCGCACAGGCGGTATTTTCGCCGCTCTGTTTCAGCGTATCAAAATATGTTTCAAGAATGAGTGGAACAGCTCTTGCGTTGCAAACGAGCGTTATCTCATCTCCGCCACTGATAATGGGACGATATAGAAATCTGTTCCTAATAGGGCTTTCTATATTCTCTTTATATTTTGAATAGAGCTTGTTTTGGATAGCGTTTATCGGCGATATAACGAAATCCTCGTTGGTCTTCTTTGAGAATTCTCTGAGCGCGTTAATACCTGAGGCATAAGAATCGGCGCCACGAGTCATATTCTTGAGCTTTTCGCCCATACTGTTGCCGTCGATATAGATAATGGCAAGAAGGCTTTCATTACCTTTATCAACCATTTTATCAAATTCGGTCTCGATCACAGCTTCGGTTTCAATCGCTTTTTTGCTAGTATCATAAAGCTCTTCATATTTTTTCATTTTAAGTTTACTTTCGGCAGTATACTGATTTTCACCTTTTTTACAAATGATAGGCTGATGTGTCAGACGGTCTGTAAGAGTGAACGGTAGTACATTGCAAGCTGAGTAATAAGAGCCAAGATTTTTTTTGATAGAGTTTTCAATATACAAGTTTTCCCTGTCTTTAACAAAACTGTATTTATCGTCTATTTTTTCAATTTTAACGGCAGATGCGACAAGACCGACAGAATAGGTAGATTTAAGAACGTGAAGCGACAAAGCTTTGTTCACATCTTGATGTTTTTTTTCGTCTCGGAAAATAACGCAGAGATTGCCCCCGCCCTCGTATACTATCTCGCCGTCGCATCCGGAGTTTCGGAAATACTCAAAATAATCGTCGGGCGCGATCATATTCTCCCAATCGTAGTTAAATTTGAATCCGTGCTCCGTTGACCTGAAAAAGCTCTTGAACAGATCAGTAAGCAGAGCAGAAGCTCCTGCTATTTCCTTAACTTTGTTCGTGCGATAGATATATTCCTGCTTGCTGCGGCAGTCATATAGTGCTAAGACTTCACTCATGTATGTTCACCTCTTTGACATATTATATTAAGTCATTACTTTACTTGATATCACTCATTATCCAACTCAACTGCTTTTTATAAAAACCTTTTTGCTGTGAGACAGCTTCCTTTGATACTGGCTTTTTCTTTTTATCAAGTCCGCTGCGAAATCTGTATTCACTTATGACTTTTTCTTCGCACGGAACTTTCAGTTCTTTATCATTACCGGAATAGTTCTCGAAAACGTCTGAATACTTTTTGTATCTTAATGAGAGTATATCCTCCAATTTATCATATTTAGAATAAGATATGAATTTGACGTAGTTTTTGTCGGAGCATTCATAGGTCTCACTCTTGTTAAAATACTTCGTATGTCCTGATTCTGATATAAGCGTTATAATATCCTCGGTAAAAAAGATTCTGTAATAACTTAATCTTTTTTCATTTGCGGCTTTACCTATATTGTGCTTATAGAAATTTATGATAACAGACGGCAACCGAGTACGGACAATGTACATAATCTCAAAATTGGCATAAGAGTCATCAGTATCTTCGTAATTATCTGTATCAAAGCCTTTTATATCATCTCCAAATTCTTCTCTTTTCTTCCATTTTTTTTCGTTTCCTTCATTTGTGACTTCTTCTGAATTATAAGTTTTTTTCTCTTGAGAGGCTTTGGCGTTTATTTTTTTGTATTGCTTTTTGAATTTATTCTTCAAATAGAAATCCATGTAGGTGCAGCAATATGCTACGAAGTCTTTATTCTTTTCAAAATCATATTTCAGGACATACTCCATAAAGAAATCTGAAAGTTCGTCATCACCATGGTTTAGTTTATCTTGGGACGCATTCAGCTGTTTGCAAAGTTTTTTGTGCAATACTGTGGGCGCATACAGAAAATTGTACAGCTGAACCATATAGTTTTTTTCGAGATTCTTATCACCGACTTTTTTTGCTTCAGAGTATTTCCTTGCAATTTCGTTTATCTCATCTTCTGATAAATTCCTGTTCTTTTCATCATTAATCATAACTAATCCTCCCAATTAAGAAAGGCTTTTATTTTCTTTTCCGGATCGCTGACCTTGTTATCAGCCAGTATTTTTACGATCTCATTGAGATAGATCAGGGAAGTTATATCGTAAATTATTGGAATTTTCTTAACGAAATCGTATTCTCCGTAAACCATGCAGCCTATTGTGACATCATTGTGGATAGTGTAACCATAATTGATGGCCATAGTAAGCACCTGATTCATAACTTTTGTTCCGTAGGTTATATCACAGAAAAGCATATCGTTATCATTTGTAAAAGATATAAGCTCGGAAAAGATTTTGAACTGGATTTCAAGACTGCTGTTAAACGGTACGTCTATAGTCCGCTCAACTATTTTCAGATTTTTCTCTTCAGAAATACAATCTATTTCTTTTTTCATGGGAACATAATTTATTTTAGCATTTTCGTGATTGCAGAAAATATTGATTAACTCTATCTCCTCGCCATTCTCAGTATAGGCGTTTATGGTTGGAATAATGGGAAATCTTGTTTCCTTGTCATATCCGAGACTGGGATTGTTAGCCGGAGTATAGATCACAGATTTTAGATAATCGGGATTCTGGAAAGGTGTAACACAAATAAATTTTTTCATACAAATTCTCCTTTTAATATGTGATTTTTATTATAAGGTCTACGGCTTTTCGTAAAAAAGGCTCTATTTCCGTGACAGATAGTTCAGCAGAGACATTATATCCCATCCCTCTGAAGTATTCATCATATTCATCTGTTACGTGTCTTTCCTCGCTTGCATGGTTTAAAGCATTCCTGACGTATCGCTTGACATAAATAAGATGCCTTAGTAACTCTTTAATGTAATTGTAGTCGATTTCAGAGCTAAATGAATACATATCCTTGTTCTCGCTCAAAACACGTTCCAGATGTTCAACCACGTTTATATCTGCGGCAGTCCATACTCTTGGGGCATAAGGCGTGAATTCTCCTTGTAACAAGCGTATATACTCTTTCTCTTTTAGCAGTACATTGACAAATGCTTCAGTGGTGGTAGCCATAATCTCAAAGATATCAGTGTCCGCAAAATCCCGCAGCTTGGTATTCTGCTTTTTACTCTCAATATCATCCACTGTTCGCCTGACATTTGGTTCTGAGAATATAGCATTCTTAACACGGATCAGGTTTAAGATTCCTCTTCGTTCGTCCTGAGTCAGCTGATTCTTTATACTCAGGTCGTTTATGTTATTTACAGTGCATATTTCACGATAAACAGTAGAATTATCCCTTTTCAATCTTAAAAGCAGATTTCCAACAGGGTATTGCGAAAAAGTTATACTGCTTGTAAGTCTCAATAATCCGTTATAAAGTAAATTGTAGTATATATCAAAATTCTTTTGAAAAGAGCCCGTGTTAATATTTTTAGGATCATATGACAGCACTTTCGTGCTAAATAGATATTCCGGCATCTTTTCAACATAAATTGTAACAGCTTGTTGTATCAGGCGGTTATCAAGACACCATTTCACAACGTCTGGATACTCAATCTTATTATTACAGCCGAATTTATTCCTTATTTTCTCCGAAAGACTTTTCAGCAGTATCACATCTTTGGAATCGGTATGGAGTTCTGAAAGCTCATTTAACCGATCATTAAGTGTTTTCAGAACAGTATCAAGTTTAGAAGTGCGGCAAAGAGAGATCTCATCGGAAAAGCTGTTCATTGCAGCTATAGTCTGTTTAACCACTTCGTTATCCTGATTGGCGAAGTAACTTTCAAGTTCACGGGAATTACCCATTATTGAGAAGGTGTTTACTGCATTGATAAGATCGAACATTCTGTAAGTATCGGTTATGTCGATGATTTTTCTTTCATCATGAAATTTGGCATAGATTGCTTTTGTAAGTCCGATACCTGCATATTCAAGGAATCTTACAACTGCCATGAGAAGATAGCTTGAGTTTCTGAAACCTCCCGTCGTATCTATCAGAACCTTGTCGTTTTCATTTACATGGCTGATTATCGCATCAATAGTTTTTTCAAGTTCGGTTTCGGAAGTATCGATCGGGATCATTTCAGGTCTGGAAGAGGATATTTCATCAGCATAAGCCCTGACTGCCTCTTCAAAAAGGGTATATGCTGAATTAGCTTCCGCCGTTCTGACTGCTATGATGATATCAGCTTTTTCTCTCTTATTGTTCAGGTATGACATAAGGTATTTTATCGGAGCTTCATTGGTATATTTTCCTGTAAATTCTCCTATGTCAGACGTATACGAATTGATTTGAGGTTCTTTTTGAGGGAGTGCGCTTATGTTTGTAATAATAATATTTCTCATAGTTCACAGCCTTTCTGTTTCGAGTTCGCATTTTTTTATAAGCTGCCAGTAAAGATGCTTGTAAACATATTCGTTTTCGTATTTGCCTGTTGCGCCGTTGATGATACGTCTGTCGGTCTTTACACGTCCTGAGACAGGCTGGATTATATCGGCAGCCGTATTTCTTTTGAGCAAGGCAATGAGATCAATGGGCAGTACTACGGCATAAACATCAACGTCATATTCAAGCAGCGGAGTAATATCGTTAAGTGTCTCGTCATGCTGGATAAGTTCAACAGCGCCGTATATCCTTTCAAGGTCTGCTTTTTGTTCAGAAGTCATCGAATGGCGTGATACCCATAATATCTTTTTTATAATTATCCCTCCGATCATTTATTATTTTACCATATTTAACATTAATTGTCAATATAATACATATATTTTGTTATATTTGCCTATGTGCTTCCTCCTTTCACTATATAATAGACTGGTCAGGAGTAAAATTAAGTGATAAATAAAAAAATCCCCAAAAATTTTCGGGATAAAGAAAAAAGACTAAGCCGAAGCTTAGTCTTTTTGTTTTGTTCAGTCCCCATGAGGGGGGGAGTTGCAACATTTTAATATCGCACCAAATCCGTATTTCGAGATGTTTCCGTCCCCGTTAGGGGTGTGAGTTGCAACATCATACATTCCAACGATATTTGATGGAGATTCGCACGGGTTTCCGTCCCCGTTAGGGGTGTGAGTTGCAACTGCAAGAAATTACTGTTTTTGTACAAAGCAGTTCATTATCTTACTGTTGCATTAATAATTCAAGCTCAAAAACCGCAGTTTTGTTCACGGTTTGTTCATAAACAGTCGTTTTTGAGGTGCGAACCTCCTTTTTTTAATGCCGTTTTGCAGCTCACTTTTCATAGGTTCGCACCTTTATGATATCACATATTCACAAAAATGTCAAGCGGTTTGCAGAGAAATTGTTCGATTTAATATAGAGATGCCGCATTCTTTTTCGATATAGCTTATATTGGCAGGAAGTCTTTTTATTACATTCATTATTGCCTGATCGCGATGTGCCTTTTTGTAGCTGAGTGCCTCGTCAAGTATCAATCCGTCTTTATAGTGCATGAATGTGCTTTTGCGGTATTTCTGACTGAAGAGATATATGCTTTCCTTACCTGTTTTTACATAGAAGTCTATCATGCCCCTGGTATTGCTGTCACAGCAGAAGATCACGCTTTTTTTCATGTTTTTACCTCCGTTTGCAGGCGATAGTTTCGGACAGGAGCTCATGCCTGCGTTATTTGAGCTCCTGTCCATGCTGAGTGTGTCATCTTACTTGTGGTTTTTCCAGATGTCCTTGACTTTGCTGACGGGGATATTGTGCTTTACTGATGCTGTCCTGATTGCTTCTGTTTCTGATTTGCCTGAAAGTATAAGGTTTAAGATGTAAATTACGACTTTGATGACAAATATAACAGCGTTGGATGAGGACTTGGATGAATCAGGCTTCTCGGTGGTGGTTGAAACTAACTTGCTCATGGCATTTCCTCCTTAAAGGTTGTAGGTTGATGTATGTGTGCGGCAGAGAGCTTTTAAGCATCCTTTCGGGTGAGCTCCGTGCCCTTCTGTTATATAATAGAACGGAAAAACACAGAATTAAGTGATAAATAAAAAAATCCCGAAAAAATTTTTCGGGATAAAGAAAAAAGACTAAGCCGAAGCTTAGTCTTTTTGTTTTGTTCAGTCCCCGTGAGGGGTGTGAGTTGCAACATTATGAAAATCTGGAAATGGAACGTAGGACTCAAGGGGTTTCCGTCCCCGTGAGGGGTGTGAGTTGCAACTACACAACAGAGGATGCTCTTACAGACTGGAGACTTGTTTCCGTCCCCGTGAGGGGTGTGAGTTGCAACGAAGAAATGTCTTTAGACGAGTTTGCAGCAATAAAAATGTTTCCGTCCCCGTGAGGGGTGTGAGTTGCAACAGGGACAACCTGAGCAGCGTCTTCAATCCCGTCGTTGATGTTTCCGTCCCCGTGAGGGGTGTGAGTTGCAACCAACTATACGAGTCATAGCAACTGTTGTATTACCACCCGTGTTTCCGTCCCCGTGAGGGGTGTGAGTTGCAACTTCAGGAGCAAGAAAACTTGCCAAAACTGAAGAGCGAAGTTTCCGTCCCCGTGAGGGGTGTGAGTTGCAACGGGTAGAAAGGAAAAGTTTATGAAAATCACAATGGAAAAGTTTCCGTCCCCGTGAGGGGTGTGAGTTGCAACTAGCCAATATAAATGATACAGTAATGGCTTCCGATGAAGTTTCCGTCCCCGTGAGGGGTGTGAGTTGCAACTGCAAGAAATTACTGCTTTTGTGCAAAACAGTTCATTATCTTACTGTTGCATTAATAAATTCAAGCTCAAAAATCGCAGTCTTGTTCACAACTTATTCATAAACAGCCGCTTTTGAGGTGCGAACCTCCTTTTTTTAATGCCATTTTGCAGCTCACTTTTCATAGGTTCGCACCTTTATGATAGCATATATTCACAAAATTGTCAAGTGGTTTGCTAATAATTTGTCCAATTTATCTTTCGCAGGCGGTTGCTATGGTCAGGAGCTCCTGCCTGCGTTTTTGAGCTCCTGACCATGTAAATCGTGTTGAGAAGATTATTTTATAATAATTTGCAGTATGATTTCGATGATTTTTTCTACAAGAGATGATGGGCCAGGCAGCTGGGGATTTGGGACCATGATTGATGTTTTCATTTGAATTCCTCCTTTTTAATAGCCGTGAAGTTGCACACGAATGTAAGAGTCAGAGCTCTTTGCCTCCCTTTCGGGTGAGCTCTATCCCCTTCTGTTATTTAATAGAACGAGAAAACACAGAATTAAGTGATAAATAAAAAATCCCGAAAATTTTTTCGGGACTTTTATAATTAATTTTTTGGAAGGAACCAATTGCAATTATCTGATGTACCTGAATTCCCATACTTTCATAAATAGATTCTGTGCCCTTTTTCTGCCGCCATTATTAAATTGAAGCATAGTCTTGAATTCAGCCAGAAGATAAAACTCCAGTTCGTTCAACGTCAGCTCTTTAGCCTCGGAAAAATACGGAACGTTTTTGATCTGTTTCTCGACTACGGGCAGTCCGTTTTCTCCGACATGCGCAACGTAATATGCAGCAGGCCAGTCTCTGATAAGAAGCATATAGTCTTTGTACTTTGCTTCACATTCGATAGCATCAAATATTCTGAACCAATTCTTATTGATGGACATAGCAGCCAGAACAGCGTGAAATATGGGGCAAGTGCCTGATATATGCCTGAACGTGATAGTTTTCTCCTGTTTGTTAACGATGAGCTGACCGTGACACTTCTGATCGCCCATATACTCATACTCATCAGGATCATACGGTGCGACCTCAAAGTCGCTGACAATAATGTTTCTGCCTGTGATTGCGTTTTTGTTATCCATAAAACTTCTCCTATCTCCCTCTGTAATGTGAGGGTACAGCTGTACGGAATGATATTCCTTATTTCCGATACTTATGATAAGCAGCATCTCTTTGCGCTCCGCAGACCTGAGTGGAAAAGTCTCAGATATAACAAAAAGCGGCTGCCTGAGTCGAATGGACATAGTACGCCCCTAAAAAACGTACCAATATTCATTCAAACTCAGACAGCCACTCCCTTCATTTTATGTTAACAACATTCTATCATACAGTAACGAAGAAGTCAAGCCTTTGAAAATATAATCCATTTTTAACACAGGCAGCTAAATATCTCAAAAATACTATTTATAAAATATGCAGGACATGCTCCCCTCATATCACCATCATATACAAATTAATCCTCAAAATATTAATCATATAAAAAGTCGAAATCATCGGCATCATTACTTTAATCATCATATGAGCAGAATAACGGTATGTATGCAGATATACTGTCTGAGCTTAGATCAGATGATCGCTGATACGAGGCTTTATGTATTCGGCTATATTCCGTTGTTTTCTGCTTTTTATCGGAATACATTTCTTTTAGTTTTGCATCACTTTCCGCATTCTTAACAAATTATTATTCGTGTGACAGTCCGTGTGATTTTCTTAGAAATACTTGTGTTTTTACTACCTTTCTGAGTGCAAATATGGAATTTATAAATGCAATCAGAATACAAGAAAACCGCTTGAAATCGGGGTTTTCTCGAATTCAAGCGGTTTATAATTTGGTTGCGGCGGCTGGATTTGAACCAACGACCTTCGGGTTATTAGCTATACTCTGAGTATATTATAGAATATCATTAAATGCCATCCAGTCCAAATATAGCTATTTTTGTCACTATACGATACGTAATATCACTTGGTAAAACATCAAAATTGATGTATAAATTGATGTACAGCTATTAAATTCAGCGCATTTTCTCATCACTCTATACCAAGTATATTAAAGCATGAATAGTATACCATAAAGCCATCCAAAATGCAAGTATAAAATCAATCAACACATCAGGGCGTAACGCCCTGATGTATTTATATTAATTGCCATCTTCCACACATTCAAGATATATCTTAGCTTTAAAACTGCCCCTCTTTTCAGCCTTTTTTTTACGAGTAGTTTCAAGTTCAGATACAGACCATCCCCTTGCTTCGGTAATAGCGTATATAACTTCGATCATATCTGCAAGCTCCTCAATACTCTTGTCTGCCTGATATTCGGCAAATTCCTCATTCAGCTTGCTTTCAAGTTCTAAATAAAACTCTTCATCGGAAAGAATATGCGTTACAGGCTTTTTGCCTGCCCGTTCTATTATATCTGGTATCTTATCGCGAACAAGTTTATTGTGTACAATCATATTTTTACTCCTTTAAACTATTTTGTTTTTTCTTCCATTTTCGGTATTCTTCCTTCATACATATACCACATGGACGATATCCAGCAGCGATAGCGGTTTCTTCATCGGCAAAAAACACCCTATATTTAACATATTCTCCTTTGGTAATATGTCTAAGAGCAGATGGACAATCAAGTCTGCCATATATCTTCAATTTTCTATGTCCACCAATTGTTCCTGGGCTATCAGCAGAATATTCTTTTCCATCTACACCTATTAATTTATAATGCTTCATATTTGTATCAATTAAAATAGTCCTCATCTATCTTATAGATTGATATTTGTTCAGTAACTGTTGCTCCAGCTCCATAGACAAGCATTAAATCTGTCAGCTTGTCCCCATCAATCAATATTATGTTTTTTGAAGAGCTGCTCGCCTTTTTAATTGCGCTGTCAGTAAAGGAAGATGTTGTAATAAATACTCCCTTATTACGTTCGCCAATCGCACCAATTCTTTTTCGTTTTATGTAAATGAAAATGGGAAATATATAAAATGCTATGACCTATCAAATGTATCAGAAGAGGAGCTTTCTGTTTCATTTGAGAAGATTAATACAACTATATCAATAGAACGCAAAAAGATAAAAAATGAGCTTTGGTCAAATATGACCATGGTAGTATCAAAGGAAGGTAAGATGCACGTAGATTATGATTATACAAACCTGTCTGAAGGTACTTATCAGTTTAAAAAGAATTGGAAGAAAAAATACTTAATTTAACATACTTTAACGCTACATAAAAAGCGTAGAAGATAAGTTTACAATATCACTTTATGAGGCTGTAGCCGCTCCGGATTAAGTTAACTATCCCTCTAAATATAAATTCCGCAGCTTATGCTGCGGCGTTTTTTTGCACCTATCTCATTCTAATCTATTGAAGCAAGTAAAAAGAAAGTACCGCCGTTGGGCGGTACAGCTTACATCTAATATCAAAATAGTATATTATAATAATACCTATTATTGTTTATTATCACATATATGGATATTTTCCTTTTTAAGGAAATAACGATATGCAAGATAAGATACTACCGTATCAAAAGCATTTCCAAATCCGAACATCAGAGCAATACCAATACAATGTATCATGGCTATGAACCAGTTAAAGCTACCAGTGCAACTATGACAGCGGTTGATGAATTGCTAGCAAAATATGGAAACACGCCTATGTCAGAAGTGGAAAGAATAATGCCCGTCCTCACTCCTGATTTTATTGATAAGATGAATAGAATACTACCATATTTGGTCATTCCTGAAACAGGAGCCAAATCCATTGAACAATATAGAGACATAGTACATGAAATCATAGCGGATATCGGTGCTATTGCACATTGTGACGCTCATGACGATTTTTGGTATAATACTGGAAGATTCTCAGACGAGGAAATATTAGACGAAGTATTAAAAGAATTTATACGCAATCCAATATACACAGCCTTAAAGGATAAAACCAAAATAGAATCAGCTGTAGAATACACATTAAACAACGTTGCATATGACAATGAATGTCCATTCTGCCAAAAAGCTAACGATGAATAAATAACCAAGACAGCATACAATGAACTGGAGAAGGAAAAATACTATACAGAGTCTTTTGGGCTCAGATGATGTTCAAATAACTCAAAAAAATACAAACTGAAAGGCAGCCTGTGGCTAATGTCATTAAGCTAAGGAAAAGTAAAATAATCACAGGAATCAAAGATCCTGTGATTATTTTTTATGTATATAATGTAAATTTTTGCAAAAAGGTATTGACAAAAAGCCAAAAATGTGCGGCGCAGCTAATCAGATATACACATCTGATTGGAGGTTTTACCGTGCAAAAATACTGTAATATCGTCAAAAACAAGCTTAATACTCTTATCAGCAACATGGAGAAAAATAACTCTGATTTCGTAGTTGATCCTAAGAGAGATTTTGTTCGTAAAAGTGAGCTATCTTTCTCAAAAACATTGAGATTCATTCTCGGAATGGGCAGCCAGACACTTGGCAAGGAGCTTGTAGAATTCTATGATTATGATTCAAAAATGGTATCTGTGTCTGCTATCGTTCAGAGAAGAGCTAAAATACTTCCTGCTGCTTTTCAGTATCTGTTCCATAAATTCAATGAAACATTTTCTCAAACCAATTTCTTTCACGGCTACAGGCTTTATGCTGTGGACGGTTCTGATATACATATTCCTACTGATCCTGATGATAAGGATACTTTTTATCGTGCAAATAATGATGTAAAAGGCTATAACCTCATGCATCTGAATGCTTTGTATGACATTATGAACCGTAGATATATCGATGCTGTATTACAGGACAGTCGCAATGAAAATGAGCATTCTGCTCTCATAAGTATGCTTGAAAATATCGGACATGAGTCCATTATCGTTGCGGATAGAGGATATGAATCCTACAACACGATCGCTCATCTTGAAAATAACGGCTTGAAATATGTGATGCGCATCAAGACAAGCGGTGGAATTGCTCATAAATTCAACATTCCCCATAATGAGGAAGCTGATTTTGCTGCAAATATTATTATTACAAGAAGACAAACTAATGAAGTTAAGGCTAATCCTGAACTTTATCGTTATCTTCCGCACTCTTCAAATTTCGACTTCCTTCCGAAAGAATCGAAAGATACATATCCTCTTAAATTCAGGATAATAAGGCTCAAGATATCTGAAGATAACTATGAAACCATTGTTACCAATCTCTGTGATGATGAGTTCTCTGCCGAAGATATAAAGATGATATACAAAATGCGCTGGGGGATCGAGACTTCATTCAGAGAACTGAAGTACCAGGTTGGTCTTATTGCTTTCCATTCAAAGAAAAAGGACTGCGTGATACAGGAAATCTTTGCAAGTCTTATCATGTATAACTTATCTATGCTGATTACCGAAAATATCACCATAGATGACGATAAGCATAATGATTACCGCTATAAAATCAATTATGCTTTTGCTATACATATCTGCATCAAATTCTTTCGCTCTGCACACGCAAATCCTTTTCTTTTGGAAGAGCTGATAGCAAGAAACAAGTGCCCTGTCAGACCTGATCGTATTGCTGATAGGAAAACTCGATATCATTCTGCTATTCCCTTCAACTACAGACTATCATAATTCTTCGATTATGTCAATCTTTTTTCAGGCAGATCTCGGATCTGTCTTTTCGTCATGCATTTTTTGCGAATGTAACAGCAGGAGTATGTCTGGTCATATTCCAAACATACTCCTGTTCTTTTTCGTATTTGATTAGCTTAATGACATTAAGCCTGTGGCTGCCTCATTTTTTTTATATTTTATTATTAATTACAAATATCATATTTCTACATATATCTTGCAAAATCGAGTGCCTATATGATATAATATAAGTATATTTTAATTAAGTACTAAGTGCCAGCGAAAAATATGCAACGGGAGAAAGTAAACTTATGAAGATAGATATAATAATAGATATATTATGTGGCTACGGTTCAGAAAAGGGATTTGATTCTGTAATCTCTAAAGTTCGCGAATTATCTCAAAAAAGGATACTAAAAGAACACATCGATGAACTAATAAGAAAAGAACTATCTGTTTTTGAAAATACAGGTAAAAATGGCGAATATGACTTCCAAGGGCTAATTGATCTTTTAAAAGAATTCGACAATGAAAGTTTCATCGAATCATATATATACGCATATTTTGAACATGATAGTCTTGAAAACAAAAAAGAGCTTATTCGCAAGGAATGTATACGCGACACGAATGCTAATACGCAAGAATCAGAGGAAAGTGTAAGGCGTATCATCGATAGATGTTTTAGTATAGTTGAAACCAACATTGAGTCCCTTTTATCAAAAGAGCAAAGAATTCAAGTTGGCATATTAATAAAAGCGTATAAAGAAGTGTCAAATCAAAATGCTGACAGCATAAAAAAAGAATTACAAGATTTGAAAAATGAACTTAATGAGTCATTTGCCTCATTAGCTTCTCCTACTATACAACCTGAATGTGATTCACCCAATAACGATAATCAAGCCTACCTAGATGCTTTTTCAAATCCTCTTTTCCTTGAAGATGAAGAGAAAGACAAGAATGTCATATCGCTCGCTGATATGTATATCTCGCCAAGCATAAAAAATAATGATGTAAAAGCTTCTGATTGTATCATCAAATGGTATAGAGATTCAAAGACAAAACCTTGTATGCTGTTATATGGTAATGCAGGTGTGGGAAAATCCAGCTTTGTATCTAAAATTCTTGCAGATGCTAACGGAGGAAACGAAAAAATCAAAGTAGAATTTAATATCGATAGCAGCAAAGTTATGGCTGTTGCTCTGCGAAATCACACTGGTAAGATAAATAACCAACTAAAACCAGAAGAAATTCTAAAAACGCTGTTTAACTGTGACGACGTTATGAAACTACAGGACAAGCTTATCATCCTAGACGGGCTTGACGAGCTTTGTGTGTTGAAGCGTGGGTTTGAGGGAAAAAAATTTATAGAAAAACTCTCGAAACTCGAATATGGTTTTCATGTGCTTGTAACATCGCGTGAATCTGAAGGTTATTTTACAGAACCGGATGATAAAGCAGGATTAAAAACAGAGCGTTTAGTCTGGGAAGAAAAACAGATAAAAAACTGGCTCGATCTTTACAAAGCAAAGAAGCCGGATAAAGAGAATTGGTGCGATAATTTTTTTAAAAAGTTCAGTTCACTTGAAGATGACGATGAACGACGTGAAGTTTTTGCCGTACCTATAATACTGTATATCTGCGGCACAAGCGAAACCGATATTGAAGATCATAACAGTATTGGTTCAATCTATCGAGATGCGTTCACTAAAATACTTCTGAGAAAGCATTTAAGAGGTCAATCTAATATATCCGAATTTAAAGAAGCAGACAAAGAAGCAAATTTGACAGCATGGCAGTTCGCCAAAGAGCTTGCGTATCAGATGTTTTTGCTTACTACACTTGATCTTGTTGATGACAATATTTCAAACGACTGGCGAGCTATCGGTTTTCGCAATGCAAAAAAACGTACTAAGGATATTCTCAAAGAAGAATATAAAATCGAAACACCAAATCTTGAATTGAAAAGAGAACTTGCCGTTTGCCCCTTTGCAAAGGAAAATGAAAAAGGCGGCATAACATTCGCACACAAGACCGTATATGAGTATTTTACGGCGGTCAAGCTTTATGAAGATTATTTTGCAAAGTTCACCAAAGATTATTTTGAAAATCATCAAAAGGAAGCACCATCAGAGGTTATAAAAGCCTCCATCGAAGCATTCCGCTATAAGGCAATCCCTGAGGCTGTTTTCCGTTTCCTATATACAATGGACTATGCTACTTTTAATGGAGTTTCCGAAAAAACTACTCAAAGCTTTGATTCTGAAGGTTTTATACTGGGATATATTGAAGGTATGAAGCAGCATTTGTTTGCAAAAATCGGAATAGAACCTGCTATTGAAGAATACATATATCCTCCACAAATCCATAATCCCAATTGTAAGGGATTTGACAATCCATGGATGCTGAATTCACTAAATGTGCAAATTAGCCGCTCATATGCCAATTTAACTTGGTTCTTGACAGGACACGGCTTTACGAACAATCAGAATGCACTCGAAAGTGTGGAAGTCGGAAAATTATTGAGTAGTGCAGATAATCCTGCAAATTTCCACAAGTGGAAATTTACTTCTGCGAATTTATTTGAAGCGGAATTAACTGGTTCAAACATGAGAAGCGTGCATTTAGATAATACTAATCTGGAAGGAGCTAAATTATTACATACTAATCTTTCCCATTCATCAATTAAAAACTCTAATTTTATAAATGCAGATCTAATGGACGCACGACTAAATTATGCTACAATTGCTAATTCAGATTTTAGAGGTGCAAATTTACATAACGCAAATCTGTATTACACTTCTTTCGAAGGTTCTTGTTTTTTCTATGCTTCATTATCAGGAACTGATTTAATTGCTACTAATTTAAGTACAGTTGAATACTTGGAAGATGCTGATCTCACAGATGCAAGATATTGCTCGCAAATGTTCTTCACCACATTATTCCCCCACGATTTTGATCCTAAAGAACATGGTATGACAGAGATTGATATAGACGATTATCCCATTTAAGATAAATAAAACATTTTACCGCAGCCATAAGGCTGAGGTATTTGGCTAATTTACGTTGCTTTTTAAGAATTGTTAACCAAGGTTAACAAAGGATTCTATAATACTGAAAAACACACCTTGATATTAGGCGGTAGAATAGGGAAAAAATAACACAATTGATGTATAATTGATGTATAAAACCATTTTTTGACATATAATCAAAAAATAAAACTGCTCACAAGATGATACAAAATCAATCCTACGAGCAGTTCTTTATAATCAATATAAGCCTATATTCAGGCAAAATTAAAAGGCACTATATTTTGCAATATAGTGCCAAAAGTCTGGTTGCGGCGGCTGGATTTGAACCAACGACCTTCGGGTTATGAGCAGCTCTATTGAAACTGCCAAAACAACGTAATATCAATAAAAAGTATCACTCATAAACCGCATTCGCCGACGAGGTGACGACGTAGCAACCGACGAATACATTTTTAGGGAGTCAATCCCAAATTCTGTGTAAACGCAAAATAGTGCAATAGAATGGTGTATGATGAGACCGATTGTGAAAGCATTCGGTCTTATCTGCATATTAGCACATGATTATTTGATTGTCAAGATAAAAGTGTTATTCCGGGATCCTGTCGCCGTAATAGATCACAAGCTGAGCATAGATCTGGCTCCAGTCCTGACGGCGGCCTGTCCATTTTTTTGTGATGTCCTTCATAGCCAGATACAGCATCTTGAAAAGGCTGTCATCTGTCGGAAATACGGACTTGGCCTTAGTCACTTTCTTCAGCTGACGGTTGAACCCTTCTATGGTGTTGGTCGTATAGATCAGCTTTCTGAGTTCCTGAGGGAACTTGAAATATGTACTGAGATTAGGCCAGTTTTCATACCAGGACTTTGAGATCTTTGGATATTTGCTGTCCCAGGCAGCTGCAAAGGAATCAAGAGCATCCAGAGCAGCTTCCTCGTCAACTGCAGTATAGACCTTTTTCAGATCTGCCATAAGAGCCTTGATATCCTTGTAAGAGACATATTTGCTCGAATTTCTGAGCTGATGAATTATGCAGTTCTGGATATCAGTTTTCGGAAATACAGCCTCTATGGCCTGAGAGAAGCCTGTCAGGTTATCGGTGCAGGCGATAAGAATATCATCAACGCCTCTGTTACGCAGGCTATTAAGTACGCCTGCCCAGAACTTGGCGCTCTCATTTTCACCTACCCACATACCGAGAACGTCCTTCCTGCCGTCCATATTAACACCTATGGCTATGTATACAGCCTTCTTGATGATCTGTCCCTCGCTGCGGACATGATAGTGTATAGCGTCGAGAAATACAACTGCGTATACGTTTTCAAGCGGTCTCTGCTGCCATTCTTTGGCTACAGGGAGCACTTTATCTGTGATACGGCTGACGGTAGTATCGGATATTTCCAGACCGTAAATATCACGGATATGATCTTCGATATCGGACGTGGACATACCCTTGGCGTACATGGAAATTATCTTGTTCTCCATATCCTGAGATATGCTTGTCTGATTCTTAGGCAGTATCTTTGGTTCAAATTCGCCGTTTCTGTCACGAGGCACTTCGATATCCACCTTGCCCACACTGGTGCGAAGAGTCTTCTTGCTGTGACCGTTACGGCTATTATCAGTTTCCTTGTTCTTAACGTCATACGGCTCGTAACCGAGCTCAGAATCAAGCTCTGATTCAAGGCTCCCTTCCATAAATCCAGCAAGTGCTTCCTTGAACAGTTCCTGAATATCATCCATGCTCTGGATATTCGCTGCCGACAGAAAATCGCTTATCAGCTCTCTTCTTGCACGCTGCTCTTCTGTTTCATTTCTTCGTCTTCTGCTCATAATTAAAACCTCCGAAGTAGTGTCTCTTCTATTATACACTACTTCAGAGGTTTACACAAATTTTAGGATAGACTCTTTTTAGGAAAGATTCTTCACAAAAAAAGCTCTGTTAAGTGTGATATTAGTGGTATGCATTTTACAAATCCTTTTCACCTTTTTGAGTGATAAAGGTGATGTGCTTTTACAATAATACTCCTTTGGATTTTTTTGATGGCATCGGTGATATTTTTAAAGATTTATATGTCGACAATTTCGACGGAAACGTCGGTATTGTCGACATTTTTTATTTTGCAGTGATTATCTTTCTTTTTTATCATCAAGATTTGAGATTATAGCATTACTCAGCAACCTTTTTAAAGCTTTTATTTCTTTAGGTGGCATCATACAGAAGTTCAGTCTCATTCCGTTACATTGCTCATTTAGATAGCAGGAGTCACAAATAATATAATCAACATTCTGAACAGCAAGTTCTTTATCTGAGGGCAATCGATATGATTCTATTTTCTTAATATTTGTAGGTTTTTTCAATCCGTATTCCAACAATTTGCCATTTCCTTTTTTTATGTACCTGTAAACATCTGCTTCAAAACAAACACAATCACCAACATTATAATTTTCAAAACCTTCTTTGGGAATCCATACATGATCTTCTTTTCCGTCAAAAAAAGAGCAATCATCTAAGTACATTCCTGTGACAAATATTCTTTTAAAACAGATAAACTTATCGTTTAATTTTTCGATACATCCTTTAAACTCACTCGGGGAATTAAGGTAACAACTAAGAAAAGATTTTCTTTTACTATGATTCTGAAACTGTATATGAAGGTATTCGTCGTATGACATATTCTCGGTACCTTCAACTTTTTTCATATCATCAGGTGAGAAATAAATAACACCATCTTCACAGTAAAAAACTGTATCCTGCTTATAATGCTTAGCAATTACATTTTTTATATATTCTTTATCTTCTTTATAATACTTCAAATATTTGCTCAGCCAGGATGACGCAAATTGTTTTAGGCTCTTTTCTTTTTCCTTTTCCTCAGATTCTATCCTTCTTTTTTCTGCTACCTTTTGTTTTTCGATATATTTGATCTCGCTCTCAGCAATAAGAGGTTTTAGATATTCTTTATTCTCATAATCGTACTTACCGGAAATAAGATTCTTTTTAAACCGTTTTAGTGCATTTCTTATCATCTCAGGAGACAAATACTTCGCTTCTCTTATCGCACAGTGATAAAAACACCCAATACTATTAAGCTTTCCACCAAAAAGTATAGTTTTTTCCCAAGGGCAGCGATAATGCTCCTTTTTTATGTAATATCCATGAGATATCAGTCCTTTTTCAAACTCAGGATAAATATCAGGATTACCACACCCTTCAAAGTCATCAGTCCAGAACCCAGATACACCATTATCAGCATGCTCAATCATTACATCCACAAAATTTAATGTTTCTTCAATTTGTTTTTTCTTATCCATAGTTTAAACCTCCATTAATAAGTGCTGTGTTAACAGCCTGACATATTAATACAAAGAAAAAACATATCAGAAATTAAATTTCATTATTGATACTACTATTATAGCACATGGATTCAAAAAGTCAACATAATCTTAGTTTTATTATAATTAGAGAAATTTAAAATACCAATACCACTATTAATACAAGTCAGTATTTTATAAGCTCATTAAAAGCTGAAATCGCATATCTGTCGGTCATACCAGAAATGAAATCTATAATAGCTTGCACATATACTATTTCATTTCCTATATCATAGTATATTTTATTATTGATATGTCTGGTGTATCTTTTCTGATCTTTACTTCTTATCATCTCTAAATGAATATACTGATTTATATGATTCAGAAAATCCCCTACAATTGTTGGATAAGTCTTTTTCAGCTTATACAAATTTTCAATAGTTTTCTCCTTACTGTAAGCATTAAACAGTACATCAAATATACTTCTTATTATCAATGCTGTATAGTTTCTGTATACTTCAAAACGCTTATTTAGATAGATGTATTTGTAGTTAAAGTCCTTGATTTCTTTAAGCATTTTATTATGCTGTTCACTTAACCGAATACCACATTCAGGTGAACTATTCTCACATATACTTATTATGAAATTATGCATTATTACAGTTGTATTAATAACCTTTTCATTGTACTTTTTAGAAATATTAGCGAGTTTTAAGAGTTCCTTTCGACTTAAGAACTTCATTCGAATTGCATCCTCGATGTCTCTTCCAAGATAAGCTATCTTATCAGCAATTTTAACCACACATCCTTCCCATGTGTACGCTTGATACTGACCTGGACTTTTAAAATCTGTCAGATCAATAGTTTCTTCTCTCGGAAAAATACCGTTTTCATCCACTTCGCCACAGTGTGAGATTATTCCATCTCTTACAGCATATGTAAGGTTAAGATTTCTTGAGCAATAATTATTATCTTCCAAAAGTTCTATATCATCTACCATATGAAGTCCGTTCTGTTCATGCCAGAATTTTCCTAAAGAGAATTGTTTCCTAATATTTGTAAGTTCAACCTCTCCTTCGTGCCCAAACGGGGCATGACCTAAATCATGCCCCATAGCAATTGCGCGGGTTAACTCTGTATTCAGCCCTAAATATGATGCTATCGTTGAGCTAACCGATTCAACATGCTGAACATGCTCCATTCTTGTACAGATATGATCGTTGTCTATATTGAAGAAAACCTGTGTTTTATGTTTAAGTCTTCTATAAGCAAGAGAGTGAAGTATACGCGTGTAATCTCTCTCATATTCAGTACGAATATCATTTTCTCTTTGATATAGTTCCTGTTGACGTTCAATATGCTTATCCCAGTTTGGATTACCTGGATAAGAAGCAATGCCTTTAAATTTTCCTTCAATCATATGCTATTCACTCCTCTTCATTGAGATTACTTATTCGAATGATTCTTATTATTGCTTATAAGTGTTTGAATAAACTCATCAGTATTAGTCAAAGATTGGAATTCTGCTTTGCCAATCATAATGTTTATCAACTCATACAGAGATATAATATAGAAAAAATAGTCAACAGAATTTATAACTGTAAATTCTTTGTATAATTCAATTATACCGTGCATAAAGTTATTTCTTATTTTTTTATACTCATCAACAAATAAAGCGGTATACTTAGTTTTGGAAAAATAATCATCTATCAGTTCGTCAGGTACTTTCCCTTTTATATCTATGCCAAAATAATTAAACAATTGATTCAATTGAGATGCAATCCAATTTGAATCAATTTCCTTTCCAGAATTATCTTTAAAGAGCATATTAATTGCTGCACATATTTTTAAAATTCGTTCATTAGAATAGATCTCATTGTTTATACAATACAGAATTTCTAATGCTTTTAATATTTTATTTCCGTATTCACAGTCCTGAGAATAAAAGCTATCCATTTTTGAATCAATTACTTTTATACTACTTGAAAATAAATCAGTCTGGTCATCGTTGTTAAAACAGAGTGTCTTCGAAATGTCAGAATAGTTATTTAGTAATCTTTCAGTTTTGTAGATAACAAGCCCTTCATCTAATTCGTGTTTACCAATATTACTAATAACTATTCTTCTGCTATAATCGCATCTATTCTTCGAATTATAAAATGCAAGGTATAAAGCGCCGATACTTTGCTTAGTCAATTGTAATGCTATCGAATAATTATCACAGGCACTTTCCCATTTTTCTGAAACATCTACAATCGTTTTAGCTATGCATGATATATGAGATGTCATTAATTGAGGAAAGTTAATTGTCTCTTTAAGCATTGAAACTGGAATTATTTCACATTTACCTATTTTTAACGGTTGTGAAATATCTATGCCCGTTAAAGGAAAGTAAAACTCTCTATCTTGCGAAGGATTATGAGCATATAAATATCTTTTTTTCGGTAGATAGAACGGAAACATACAAACAATCTCCTTTTATGTATAGTTTTAAGTAAGGATCAGTTTCTTCACTTCATCGCAGTTTAAATTGTCCCACCTATTACAGCAAATTAACGTTAAGATACCACTTGTAATAACTATCATCTTCAAACTCTCTTTCAAAAATAACAGTCTTCAAATCATTTCTATCATAAAACTTCATAACCTAACTCTGACGTAATAAAATCAGTCTTAGAATTAAAAAGATACTGTTTTGAGATTTCTCGCAATAACGAAGCTGAATGTGGAAATTCAAAATCAATATCCTCAGCTACACTATTTATAGTATCATATATTCTTTTCTGATCAGATCCGTCTTCAACTGTTCTAACAAGATTCAACGAATCATATCCCAAAACAAACCCTGTATCAATATTTCTATTACTATGGTTATCTATATATTTGAAAATAGTATTATTCTTTGTAGTAACGCCTTCATCTAACGCTCTTGACAGTATTTTTCCAATCAGCTCATAGGCTAAAGATTTGCAATCATCATTAACGTTATCAATTATAAACTGAATGAATGATCTTAAATCCTCATAGCTATCAAACGCGCATACAGGTAATTCATAGTATCTTTCGAATTCATAATCTTCAAAATACTCGTCTGATCTTTCATTAATAATTTGACATATATTCTCTGGATAATCGTAGTAGTATTTCTTTACACATTCAAATATTCTATTATTATAATTATACTTTGATAACCTAAGGCATATGATCGCATATTCTACAGAATAAAAAGAATAATTATCCAGTTCAGTAAAAAACTTTTTTATCAAATCTTGTTCTTCTAAAACAAGTTTTCCATTATTCTTATTCAATTCAATTATCGCAGATAGTATATTGAAAATAGTATCCTTGTTTTCAATTGCATTTCTTCTTTCAACACATATATAATACCATAACAATCCTTCAGGATTATATTTCATTAACTGCTCAAATTCATAATCAGAATAATCTCTCATAACCTTACCTGACCAATAAAATGATTCTAACTCTTCATCTTCTAATAATAAAGCTATTTCTTTATTATGCATATTTGATAAGATTGTTTTTTTCACTTTCTTAGACAATCCTTTTATTTTGCTATATGCTATTTGTGGCTCAATATTATCAAGAAATCCGCTTAACAAACAGTATTTTTCATTCTCAATTGCACTTCGAATTACAATTTCATAGCTATTCTTATAATTTGATTCTGCTATAAGATTCCCCCATATAGGTTCATTTGCCATTAGCTGAATCGCTGTATTTATCCTTTCTCCTTTATCTTTAGGATACATTGTATTTAAGGCAGTAATTCTATATTTGTAGTTATACTCTTCTCTTTCACGGTATTTAATATCATCATTCAGATATGGCGACTCAAGTATGGGACAATCATAATGATGCTCGTAGTACAAATACATCTTATCTTCATCCCATTTTCTTCTTTCGCTTTCTTCAATAAACTCTTCGTATAGTTTAATATAATCAGCATACTCATTTTTTTTGAGTTTTCTAAACATATATATTTTGTATCTGATGGCATAGAGTATTTTTAATTTATCAATAAATTCATATTCAGCATTTATAACTTCATTAAGAATCATCTGTATTGCCTCAATTGGGAAATAAAAAGAGCAACTTATAGTTTTTATAATATAATCAATATCCTTCTTTACTACTATTTTTCTTACTAAAGCTGAAGAAATCGCATGAACGGCTTCGTAATACTCTTTAATATTTATATCCTGTGTTTGTACTTTTGGGCTTCCAATTCTTATATGTCTAATCGAGTCTCTCTTTTTTAAAAGCTCAAAGGCTAACTCAATCCCAATGTTCTCGTCTTCAAGATACTTTAAAGTTAGTCTTTTCTTTTCGCTCAAGGTAAGATAGCCTTCATTATTCAGCAGCCAAAGCGCATCTAAAAGTGATTCCATAGGCTTACTGTTCCAAAAGTAATCAGTCTTTATCTTACATAGTTCAAACAAAAGGTTGCACGCCCTTATTCGACATTTTTTTGATGATACAAGAATATTTATAGCACTTAAAATATGAATATAATTACTTCCGTATCCAGTATAGCTGAAAATCCTTTTAATGTGGCTATTCTCAGATTTATAATCTTCCTCAAGTATATTCAAAACTAATTCTGGTTCCGCCTCAGCATATATCCTTAAAAACGATAACAATTCATCTGTATCCCAGATTTTTTTAAGAATACTATCAATGTAACCTTTAAGCGTATCACTATCTGAATAAGAATATGAATAATACAGGTAATTTAGCGATATGTTATAAATATACTTTTTCGCACTATACTTCATTTGAAATTCGTCATTATCCTTACCAGAACAGATATCTGTAATTTTTAACAAGATCTCTGTAAGTTTCTTTATTTCATTACCATAAACATCAGGCGATAACACATTCCATGTTTCTTCATAACTCACAATAGAATATATATTTTCAATTTTTTTGATTGGTGAATCGTCAAGCTTATAAAAATCGCCATATTTTGAAAGAATCCTCTCAAATTTTTCACCACTTAACAGTTCACATAAGTGTTTATCTACTTCGCTTCTAATATCGATATTTCTTAGAAATAATAATGGATAAAGGAGTTTTACATCTATATCGCTGCTCCATTTCGGAGCATATTGATTGCTTAATCCTGGAATTTTTCTAACAAGAGCAAATAATTCACCATGTGTATGATAATAATAATCTTCTAACTCATTTTCATTAATCTTCATATCTTTCAGGGCAGAAAGATACTCTTTTATCTTTAAAGGCGCTAATAATACATCTGGTTCAATACTTGTTGCCATGTTATTATAGCACATAATAGTTTTATTGCCTTCGATAAAACTCTCAATCTCCATAGGCTTTAAAAGAATAATCTTATTTTTACAAACTTCGCTCACTTTCTTATAGGAATTAACATCATTAACAACAATCACGCTATTTTTCAGATCATCTGATGCCATTATACTTGCAAGACAAAATCCAAATGAATCCATACTGGTTTTACTTTTCACTTTAATAATCTCGTTCTCACATAGAAGCTGATAAAAATCTCTCTTTTTATTATCTCTGCCATTTGTAAACAGGCTTTTAGAAAATGGAGGTTCTGTTTTTCTGGAAAATATTTCCCATGCCTTACTTACTGTAGTAAAATCTAAGCTTTCTCCTTCATATAATTTCTCAAAAAGCCAAGCTAATACTGTTGGACTTTTATTGATCCATTCACATAATACTATTGCATCATAGACTTTTACTTCTTTCCAATCATTCTTATCTGCTTTCCATTGCGTAATGGAGCACTTTTGATTATCAAATGCCCATATTTTAGGTATAACTGCGTAGTAATTAGTCTCTTTTTTGTCAAGTCCTAAAGAATTCTTTGTACGTTTCTCATAGTCAGAATTAACTTTGGATAAAGAATCACCGACGTTTCCAAATTCCCAAATACTTTTCCCAGCGTTAACATATAAAGAACCTTGCTTACATTCGACTATTCCATCAAACCCAGGAGTCCAAATATCATCGCATCCAGGAATCCTTATATATGACAAATCCGATACACTATCGATTATAAGTCTCTTAACCAATTCAGGAAGTAATCCCTGAAACTTTCGTTTTTGTTCAACGCTCAAACTTTCTAATTTGCTTGCTGTTATTACTTCCATCATTCTTCTCCCAAAATAGTATTTATAAATTAGTTTCCCTATATACTGCTATACAAAATAATTATAAGCACTCAATCTAATAACTTGGTCATCGTTAACTTGACTACTAATTGCTTATACAAATCTCTTTGCTCATATTATATATCATATTCAAATCAATTTCAATACTCCGAAAGAAATATCGCCAATTTTTGCAACGCACCATCTATGTTAAATATAATATATTAATCATATCATTTAAAATGTCCTTGCTTTTTCATATACAACAGCGTATAATATATATATGATTATAGTCATTTATTCACATAGATGATGTTATTTAATAATATCAAACTATAATACAATATCTAAATAGTAGATGGGAGAAAAAAATGATAGACAAGATCAAAAAAATCTTAGAAGAACACGTTGGAAAAAAGAACGCAATATCATCCGCTAAAATTGCTGACATTATCGGTGTTTCTGAAGACGATACTCATGTTTTTACACGTGATTTATTGTTACAAGCAGCTGAAACATATGGATTACCTTTAGCCGCCAGCAATCGAGGATATTATTTAATATCCAATGATACTGAATATGAAGAGTATATGACTTCGTTAGACAAGCGCATTGAAGGGATTAATAAAAGGAAAGATATAATCACCCAAAACTATAAGGGAGATAAAAAATGATTATTAATATAAAGAACGAAGAGCTCTTAGCGTTAAATGGAGCTGACTCTCCTGAATTTCCAAAATATACTTCTCAGTTAATAAACTGGGCAAATCAAAACGCCCAGGGTACTCGTCCTAAAGTTGTAGGTAAATTATCCGACCTATTTCCAGAGTTTGAAAACGGAACCGACGAAGTAACAATTGAAAAATGGGAAGAATGGTATTTATCAAAATATCCTAATGCTGTAAATGATGCCACCGATAAGATTTGGAAACAAATTGAAAACCTCAAGAATGCCATAGTACTTATTGATAAAGATATGGTAAAGAATTGGGTGGAGGATTTGGTTATCACCAAAACGTACAACGGGTTATACTTCCAACAAGCAATTCTTGAACGACTTTCCACAATACTTGGACTTCCTTATCGTCTTGCAACGGCAGAAGAAGAATCTAAAGGTATAGATGGATTTGTCGGAGATACTGCCTATTCTGTAAAGCCAGATACTTTTAAATCAACAAATGCACGTAGTATATCTGATGACATAAATGTGAAAATGATCTATTATACCAAAAAGAAAACAGAGTCTATCCTAAAATTTGTGTAAACCTCTGAAGTAGTGTATAATAGAAGAGACACTACTTCGGAGGTTTTAATTATGAGCAGAAGACGAAGAAATGAAACAGAAGAGCAGCGTGCAAGAAGAGAGCTGATAAGCGATTTTCTGTCGGCAGCGAATATCCAGAGCATGGATGATATTCAGGAACTGTTCAAGGAAGCACTTGCTGGATTTATGGAAGGGAGCCTTGAATCAGAGCTTGATTCTGAGCTCGGTTACGAGCCGTATGACGTTAAGAACAAGGAAACTGATAATAGCCGTAACGGTCACAGCAAGAAGACTCTTCGCACCAGTGTGGGCAAGGTGGATATCGAAGTGCCTCGTGACAGAAACGGCGAATTTGAACCAAAGATACTGCCTAAGAATCAGACAAGCATATCTCAGGATATGGAGAACAAGATAATTTCCATGTACGCCAAGGGTATGTCCACGTCCGATATCGAAGATCATATCCGTGATATTTACGGTCTGGAAATATCCGATACTACCGTCAGCCGTATCACAGATAAAGTGCTCCCTGTAGCCAAAGAATGGCAGCAGAGACCGCTTGAAAACGTATACGCAGTTGTATTTCTCGACGCTATACACTATCATGTCCGCAGCGAGGGACAGATCATCAAGAAGGCTGTATACATAGCCATAGGTGTTAATATGGACGGCAGGAAGGACGTTCTCGGTATGTGGGTAGGTGAAAATGAGAGCGCCAAGTTCTGGGCAGGCGTACTTAATAGCCTGCGTAACAGAGGCGTTGATGATATTCTTATCGCCTGCACCGATAACCTGACAGGCTTCTCTCAGGCCATAGAGGCTGTATTTCCGAAAACTGATATCCAGAACTGCATAATTCATCAGCTCAGAAATTCGAGCAAATATGTCTCTTACAAGGATATCAAGGCTCTTATGGCAGATCTGAAAAAGGTCTATACTGCAGTTGACGAGGAAGCTGCTCTGGATGCTCTTGATTCCTTTGCAGCTGCCTGGGACAGCAAATATCCAAAGATCTCAAAGTCCTGGTATGAAAACTGGCCTAATCTCAGTACATATTTCAAGTTCCCTCAGGAACTCAGAAAGCTGATCTATACGACCAACACCATAGAAGGGTTCAACCGTCAGCTGAAGAAAGTGACTAAGGCCAAGTCCGTATTTCCGACAGATGACAGCCTTTTCAAGATGCTGTATCTGGCTATGAAGGACATCACAAAAAAATGGACAGGCCGCCGTCAGGACTGGAGCCAGATCTATGCTCAGCTTGTGATCTATTACGGCGACAGGATCCCGGAATAACACTTTTATCTTGACAATCAAATAATCATGTGCTAATATGCAGATAAGACCGAATGCTTTCACAATCGGTCTCATCATACACCATTCTATTGCACTATTTTGCGTTTACACAGAATTTGGGATTGACTCAGAAAACAGGTATTACAGTCGAAATTGAAGAATAAAAGTGGACTGCTATTCTATACGAGTAGCAGTCCATTCTTATTATATGTATTCACAAGTAACTAAATCATCGCTATATACCAGATTTGAAACAGTTGAAATGTATATTGCGGTTTCTTGTTTTGTTTTAACTGGGAATCTATGTAACTCATTATGATAACACTTCTCTTTCTTTTCTTCAGGAAGAGAAGCAATAAAACTCAAGTGTGCCGAAATACGGTTATTTATGATCTTGTTAAGCTCGGTTGCAGAAATATTCAACCTTTCACGAGCCATTTTTGCGATCTCCTCGTCAATTTCTACACCTATGCTATTTCGGTGAGCAGCCATGCAAGCAAGATTAGTTGTACCAAGACCGCAAAACGGATCTAAAACTGTATCGTTTTCAGCAGAGTACATATTGACAAGTCTATATGGTATTTCAAAAGGAAAAGAAGCATTTCTGTTCCGAGCAGTTGAACTGTTCAAAACTTGTGAAGTTCCTTTTACTTCCCAAAGATCAGAGAACCAAACATTTCGTTCTTCCCAAAAGTAAGCACTTTTTTGTCTGTACTCCTTTTCTTTACCCTTAAAAGTGCGTTTTCCACCTTTACGGAATATCAAAATATATTCGTGTTCGTAAGTTACATATGCACCTGCAGGATACATTCCAGACCCCATAAATTTATTAGGTGAGTTAGATGGCTTTCTCCACAGAATATCGGGCATAACACTGTATCCAAGTGAAGAAAAGAATTCTATGATTTTTGAATGATTGGAGTAAAGCTGGAATTCTCCGCCTAAAGTTCTTGTAGCATCACCTATATTAATACATATAAAACCGTGATCGGCAAGTACCCTGTCACACTCTTTCCATGTTTCATTTAAAAGAGCGTGCATCTTAAGAAAAGAAGAATATCCATTACCTTCTTCAAAATCCTTTTTGATTGTACTGTCCTGACTAATAAACAAGTCATCCCACATTTCAATCATAGGATACGGAGGAGATGTAACTATCAAATTCACACTTCCACTGTCTATAAAATCCAACCTATTACTATTTGAGGTAATTATCTGGTGTTTAGTCATTATTATCACCTATCACTATATTATTACTATTTTATTATACTGTAAAGAACGCAAGGTGTCAACAGTCTATATTATTATTAAATAATTTATATTCCCATTAATCAATACGATATGATTAATGGGAATATCCTTTAAGCCGATGGTTTCTCAAACAAAGCTTCATCCAGTTTCTCAGCAGCTTCCTTCTCAACTTTTTTCAGTACATGGCTGTAGATATCCATAGTGACCTGATAACTTGAGTGTCCTAAACGCTCCTGTGCAACTTTCGGAGAAATGCCTAAAGATAGCATAATTGTAGCGTTAATATGACGCAGATCATGGAATCTCAGATGCTTTAAACCCTGAGTTTCAAGGAAACGGCGGAACTTTTGTGTAAAGGAGTCGCTTTTGTATGGAGAACCATCCTTCTGGCATATAATATAGTCATTACCATTAGCTTTTCTTTCTGCCTTGGTATCCTTTAGCAGAGCAAGAAGCGTAGCAGGTATCTGTATAGACCTCTTACCACTCTGAGTCTTTGGAGCTTTTGTGATTCTCTCGTTATTCACAGTAACAAGGTTCTCTTCAACTGAGAGATAGCCATTTTCAAAGTCAATATGCTTCCATTTCAGAGCAAGCAGTTCGCCACGGCGCAGTCCTATACATATCTCTATCATAAGCGGAAGATACATACTTGTACCTTTAGCGCAGTCCAACATATGCTCAACCTCCTCTATACTGTATACATCAGGATGAAATCTTTCAAGCTTCGGCATAGTAATATTGTCGCAAGGATTCTTAGGTATTAGCTCCAACATTACTGCCTTCTTCATAGCTGCTGATAAATTCAGGAATATATTCTTTATAGTCTTCGGAGCCATCGGGTTACCAGTAAGTGGAGACTTCTTCTGCAAAGAGAATACCCACTTCTGAACATCAATGTTCTTAACCTGCTGCAAATACATATCACCAAATACCGGAATAATATAGTTCTCAGTCTGGACAACATAATGCTGAACAGTAGTAGGAGAAAGCTGATCTTTAATATACAGTTCAATCCATTGATGAATAAAATCCTTTACGGTAATTTTACTATCCTTGGTAAAGGTACGATTTTCAAGCTCGTTAATGAAGTTATGCATAGCTTTCTCAGCTTCCTTCTTACTGCCTTTAACCGTCCTGTAAAAGCGCTTGCGTTTTCCTGTAGAGTACCCTGCTTCTTCCTCTGCTACTATCTGATATGTAGTAATACCAGACTTTGCTTCTCTCTTTCTTAAATGTGCTGTAAATGGCATAATATAGCCTCCTTTATAATAATCTATAACATAATGTTCGGCGTGCCATTATAAAAAAATTCGGGAACAAAATTTACTGTTCCCGAATCATTTTTTCATCAGTATTCCTCAGCTAAAAGCATGGTGGCGATGTGCTTATCCTCGTCCTCAAAGTAATCATCAATAACATAAATTTTGGCAGTTATTGGTCTTTCGACGACGGTAAGAACGTAGGTTTTGTCATACTCAGGCTGCTCAGAATAATGATGTATCACCTGCATACTGTTTTCTATTTTCAAATCAAAGACCTGGAAATAATCTTTAGGAGCAGGCATATTTGTGACAGCCTCCCAGATGAACAATTGCAGCTCTGTAGGAATGCTTTCATGTACGCCTCTGGTCATATACTTGTCTCCTTCAAACATCACAGACACCTCTTTTCTATAGCAGCCTTTGCATCGTCACTATAAGGTATGTATATATCCTCACTGTAGCCGTCGGAAGCCGCCCATACTGTATGAATCCATATTGCATTATCAAGTAATATTTCTTCAAAGAATTCAAGATACTTTTCGTTAAAGTAATCATATTCACTCTCAGAAAGAAGTCTTACAGAAAACACATCACTAAAATCACCAAGACTATATTCTTTGATAATATTAGTAACTTTCTCTGTAAGATAATCTTTAAGATTTGTCGATATTTCAATGTTTTTAAGTGCATCCAATGAATCTATCCTGACCATTTTACCTCCTCCTTTTAAACAGTGCGAGAATATCCATTGCACATGAAACGCCTCTTAGAAACAGATCAATTGCAGCATTCATATAGTTCTCGCTCTCCCATTATAGTATTCAAGTGCTATTGCAACTCCTCCGACAACAAGTGTCATAATAAGTCCTGCAACAAAGTATTCCATAATATTTTCCTCCTTTATTTTAACGCTGATACAGCGTCTTGATCTCTTCCATAGCCTGTTCAAACAGGTCATGATCCATTAACATTTCTTCGACTTCATCACTGCTGTAACCAAACTCAAAGAGTAATTCAACATCTTCTCCGTCTACGCCATAGCATCCGCAAATCATGAGAAGATCATTCTCATACTCCTTGTCAGTTTTTTCAATGCCGTACAAATCATACCAATCATAAAGACGATAACTGCCGAAGTTGTAATGTAGCTGAATATGCTCAAAGGTACTTACAGAAAGCTTGCCGTCGCTGTCGATGCGGATAATGTCACCGTCATTAACCGGCACTTCCTCACATACTCCTGCAAACTTTACAGCTTTCATAGCGGCGTTGAGTATCGCTGTTGTTGACGCATATACATACAGTCCGTACTCAGGGAAGTGAAGCAGTGTTATTGGATTATCGCCCTTGACGAGAAAAAGAGTGTTATCGTCCCGAAGTATCGTAAAGACAAAGCTGCCTGTTACTGACTCTGCCATAGCTTTTATGCTGTTACAGTCAACGATGTTTTCCTTTTCGAGAAGCTGAACGGCGATATATGTATCTGTCTCAATCTTTGTTTCCGGCAAGGCTCTTTCCCTGCGAAGCTCCCTGTCGTTATACAGAACGCCGTTATGAGCAAGTGCAAATGTGTGGTCAGTCGTTGTACCCTCAAAAGGATGATTGTTGTAGTTATTCTTTTCGCTGCCCTGTGTGGTGAATCTCGTATGACCTATGACTGCCGTTGTGTCCTTCGGAAAGTACAGTTTGACCTTATGTGCAGGCTTGGCTTTCTTGAATGTAACAATGTTTCCGTTGTTGACATAGCTTATACCTGTTGCATCCATCCCTCTGCTTTCTGCTGCTACCGACAATGCCCTGAGAAGTCTTTTCAGAGTGCCTGCTGATACTTTCTTTCCGTAGTCCAAAAATCCGAAAATTGCACACATTTCACTCAGTCTCCTTTCCAATAACCTCAAAGCTGTCTGCATCAGGACAGATACCGAGACTTCTTCCATTGTCCCATTTCATATGCAGTGTTCCCATATCGTCAACGTAAGCAACTGTTCCAGTCATTCCATCAGGCACGGGAGAATATGGATCGTCCATATGTATCAGGCGGATTTGTGTACCGACAGGGTAAGCCTTCTTGTAGTATTCAACTTTGTTCATATCACATATCCTCCTCTGCATTAACTTCATCATTGATGTACAGTCTACGCTCTTTAAGGTACTGTATCAGTTCGGGATATGTAATGTTACTTACAAGTTCCGACCATGACAGTTCTTCTAACTCGACTTGGGACATAGAAAGAGCCACATCACAGATCGTATCGACAAACTGTAATGTGGCTATAAATGTGTTGTATTTTAATGTACCTCTGAATAGGCGAAACTCAATTGTACTGTAATTGCAAAGGTTGACTGCGCTGTATCTGCCGTGATCGCTGCACTTAGCCTTTTTCAGAATCTCCTGTCCTGTCTTTTCGTAGCCGTATCTTGCCGACCAACGATTCATGTTGTAGGAGCTGCGGCGTGAGAATGTGAATATCTCATTCCAGTGCTTTTCAATCAAGAACAGTATCTTTCCGATGACTTCTTCCTGCTCAGACTGATTATCTCCGAAAGCGTTTCTGTTAACGTGTATATGCAGACCGCAGGTAGATGTCTGGTGTGAACGATAGCCCATTTTGATAGCTTCATGCATAACAGACTCCCAGTCCATATCATTCATATGATATTCAAGAGTCATAGGATGCGACACTATCTCAAAGCCGTCGTCAAGGCTTCCATCGCTCTTGATATATATATGCCCATGTCTTGTGTTTGCAGTTTCCTTGATAGTCTCAGCATTATTGTCGTCTTTACCGCCGCAGTCAACTTCAAGCTCTACTCCAAGATAGCGTTTACCGTCACCATAGAATATAGGCTCAGGCTTATAGCTGTACTCTTCTATCTCGTCATTGAATTCATCGTAACAACTATCACAGTAAGGATAGTCACCATGCCAATTTGTGTTATTGTCGTGAATGATTCTTCCACAGCATTCACAGCGGTGATAGTGATCATCATAACAAGTTGGACAAAGGGTAATATCATCGTCCTGCACTGTATCGGATATCCAGATAGTTTCATCACAGTGGTCGCAGGTAGTACAATGCTCGTCCACGCATTCCTGACATAGAAACTGATCATCTACCCATGTACCATCCTCCTCTTTGATCTCTCGTCCGCAAATGTCGCAGACTCTTACATTTTCTTCCATTTCAAAACCTCCAGTATATGTAATTTTCAATAAAGCAGGAAGTCGCTCTATCAGAATAATAATACATATCTGAAAGTTACGATTGGTACGGCTACATTTTTTACGACAATAATAGCGACGATATTGACGACAGTAAATTCCTAATTCCAAATTGATTTTTCAACATCGTCGCAATCATCAGTAATAACACTAAAAATTATAGCATTAATTTCTTCTTTGACAATAAATCTTGCAATATTTTTGACGTCATTTTTTCTAAAATTACCGTCGTTACTGTCGTCGCATCTGAAATCATTAGGTTGAATATACGAAAAATCTGGCGACAGTAATTCAAATTTACCGTCGTATCACCGACGATATCGACGGTATTCCATATTGTGTCACAAAAAAACCGGAACTTCCATAATCAGGAAGTTCCGGTTCTTTTCGCAGTATGCCTTCAGAAAAATTAACCCATCAATTCAATTAGCACAGAAATTCATACTGCAGATTCAATCGTCAGCAAGCAACTCCTCAAGCGTAGGTGAAGAAAGTTTTTCAACCTCCTTGGTTAGTTTAATATACCTATCACTTCCTCTGCCTCTCTCAAATGATATACCAGCTGCCGTTAAACTTGTGTACATAGAGTTCAATTTCCTTGATAGCGTATTTGATGTAAACTTGCCTATATACAGACGTTTACTCTCTGCAAAAGCTTGAAGTTCCTTAAGTAGCTCCTCAGCTCCACTACACCAGTATCCGCTATTTGAATTAAGGAATCGTTTAATCAATACTACAAAATCGTCTAATTCTGCACGATCACTAAGCATTTCGTTAGTGCTGTGCATATACTGGGATAGGAACTCATTATAATTCTGTCCCATAGCCTTGATCATTGCAGCACCATATACTGCGAAATCAGCCATTCGAGGCAATTCATCTATTGTATCAATCATTTCATCGACGTAAGACAAGCCGATCTTTATAGTATTTAAGATGGATCCCAATAGTTTCGGCTTTATTAATTCGAAATTATTCCATACTTGCTTATCTGTTAGGCGATGTCTTATGCGCTCAAGGTAGATAGTATTGCATCTCTCCGCCAGATCAGTCTTTTTAACAATATCATTATCAATTCCGTTGAGGATCACGTTTGTATGTAGTGAGACTTCAACTAGGTCATTATCTGTAAAAAGGCGACGTTTTGTAGCCACACCACCTGTAACTGCAATACATAATATGTCTGAAAAAGAATTTGAGATTTCCGCTATATTGTCATATGCTATGAGGTATCCGCTTGAGAGAGAAGCATACAAATCCGACTCTTTCTCCGGCATACTCATAACATCTGTGTGAGTTGGATCTACAAGCGATTTGATTTTCTTAGCTGTTGTACTCTTGCTTGTTCCTTGACCACCGGATAGCAAAAGGATAGGACTATTTACATTAGGCATGTATAAAGTACAGAGATGTGCCAAGAAGCATAGTAGATATTCATCACTTATATTAAAGCACTGCTTTACCAAATCCGGTAGTGCTGATGCAGGCGATGTAAGGTCAGGTACGGTCTGATCTACATAATTCTCACCGTAATAGAACAGAACGTCTTCACCATTATATTTTTCAATCTTCTCTGTGGAAATTGAAATAATATTTTCTCTGCTAATAGCATAGTATAGGTTTTTATCCCTATATGCTATACGACGTGAAACAGGTCTACGGATAGAGTATTTACCGTAGTTGCTTCTAAAGTTGCCTTTAAGTGTTGTAACAGCAGTATTTGAGATAATTAGGCCTTGCTGCTGAGCCTTTTGAATAATAAGGTTATCAAAGTCCATACCATCGAAAGCGAGGACTTCCTTTGTCTTATTATTTAGAACGTATTTTCTGTTGTCGTTGGAGAGGATTAAGCTTATCTCACTTGCTACACTATTGTAGATTTTTATCTTATCGTTCTCGCCGAGTATAAGGGGTAACTGCTCAATTAACGGATATTTAGCAAGCATATCATGAATTGTATGTCCGCTACAGCTATTATGAAAGCAGTGGAATGCCGTCTTACCACTTGACTCCCAGAAAACAGCGGAGCAATAACTGTTATCATGCTCAGCAAAAGGACAATCTTCAAGCTCATACTTGTAAATGGTCTTTCCGTCATTTTCAAATTCGGACTCTCTGTATACGAGGTCATAGCTATCGAGCCATGCCTTAACATCAACTATCATTGCTGTCTTCTGCTGCTCGGCAGCCTCTCTTGCCTTTATAGCCTTCTTAGACTCTTTTTTAGGTGCAAGTTCATCAATTACAGCCTGGAATTGTTCAGCAGATACTTCTCCTACTTCGTTAGGTACGCTTAGTAACTCACTCATACGATACGGACGCTCCGGTGTATTCTCACCCTTGCAAGAAGGACAGCCTATCAGCTTCGTGATACGAGCTGGATTACATACCGATGTATCAATCTCAGCGTCGACGGTGCTATATTTCTTGCTAAGTGCCTTTAGGAAGCGACTTATCAACTGCTTATGCTCTGTATCAGCAGGCATATCGATTTTATAATATATAGCACGTCCATTGCCTGTGAATGCGTAAACTGGCTTAGGGAAACCTTTGCCGCTAAGATACTTCATGACCTGTTCAGCGACTGCCTCAGCGTGCGACATTTCTTCATCTGTTGCCTGCGTTCCAGAAGGATGGTTAGGATCAGTATCAATGTACAGCCACTGATAATGATCAATATCTGCATCCTTAACACAGCTCTTGTTTGGAATTACCTTGCCGTAGTTGTGAAGGCACTGAGCATCCTGCTGAACCGCCTGTAACGTCATATATAACGGTGACTTATCCAATCCCTTAGCTGCCAATCCGCTAAAAGCAGCATCAAGACCTTCCGGCGTGTTCATTACGCATACACGCCAGCTTGGATCACCTGACTTCGGAAGGCTTCTTATCTCAAATAAGTTTCCCTTTGGAATCATAGCAGCAACAAACTTACGTACCTCTTCCCAGTTACAGGTGAGTTCTACAGGAACAGGCATTGCTACCTGTTCCTCCATGTTACTTGCTGCAAGAGCAGCATTTAACTCAGCCATTGATACTCCCGAAAGAGCGTCCATCTCATAATTATTAAATTCATTCATTTTCTTTTTCCTCCTGTGTAATATCTGATTTGTTATAGCCAGCAAAATCAACAGCATTTGCTACGATTTTTTCTGAATACTGCATATTGCCGTTCTTGTCCTTGTAGTGGTTGTTAATAAGGGTGCCGTTGATCATTATGAGTTGACCAACTTTGAAGTTTTTACCGATGAATTCTGCGGTATTGCCGAAAGCAGTCACGCTGAAAGTGTCTGTCGTTGCTTCTCCGCCGCAATAGCGGTTGTTTACAACAGTGAAGTTAATAACTTTTGAGCCCGTACTTAATTCAGTAATTGCGTTCATAGCAACTATACGGACCAGAGCATTTATTATTATCATATATATTTCCTTTCCCTCTCATCTTACTTGCAGTACTGCAGACTTTGCAAGCAAGATGAGAGAATTAATTATTATTATCGTATCGGTACCGAAGAGTTGTCTTTCAACTCTACATAGATTCTACCATATTAAACTGCATAAAAAAATGGTATTTGAAAACAATTCAAATACCTGTTAGCATAAAAAACAAAAAGCCGGAATTCTTTTCAGAATTCCGGAAAAATAATATCATCCTTTGTCATCATCTTTATTCTCAAAAGAGTATGAAAAACAAGACTTTTTTACATATTCATATAGACCATCCAGGTACTTCTCACCGCAAGATCTCTTTATGCTCTTGTAAACATTTTCGCCTTTATCATTTAATTCATCAAAACATTTTAAAATTATCTTAAAAATATCTGCTTTTTCATTAAATAAATCCCTATATATTTTTTCACGAACAAACTTCTTCATAGTAATCGTTGCATCTATTATCTTTTTAGAAAAATCATTAACCATATCACGATATAAACAAATCATAGTATGAACATCAACTTCATTTGTTCCTTTCGGAATGTCAATAGGTCTCAACGCATCAAATATATCATCTGCTTGACTTCTATCGTTTCTTTCTGTAATATGTTCCTTTAGAAAGCCATTTACCAATTCTGAAACATCGTCAATGAGTTCTTCTTGTTGCGCTTTTATGTTTGCATACATAACAAGTTCATTGAATTTGTCGGAGTTATAATCATAGCAATAATTTGTAAATGAATTTACATTATAATTATCATGATCTACTTCTTTGTACACAGAAGATAGCTTTCTAATTTTTTTTTCAACATTCACGATATAGTAATCATCAGACAAGTCAAGATTGCTATAACAGTATTTTGCTGATAATATAAGTATTCTTGAGACATCACTTGCTTTATCTAAAAAAGCCAGCAATTGATTTCCGGTTATATCTTTGAATTCACCATTCATCACCTTCATAGGAAACGAGTCTTTCGTTCTCGGCGGAAATAGAAAGTACGCAATTAATATCGCAGCCGTATCTAATTGGTAACATTTTTTTCCATTAAGCGTTATACAAATACTATCGTTACTTAAGCCTATCGATTTTAAAAATCTTTTCTTTTTCTTGTTAACATTTGTTATATGATCAGAAAAACCAGCAGAGTCGCCTTGAGTTGTAATATTGCTACAGAGGGATATTATTATTTTATTTAGCATTGAATTGCTGATATATATATCTTCAATCTTAATATGGAGTTTTGAATTAATTTCATTTATCATGTATACTTTTCTGCCATTAATATCTATATCTAATCTCTTTATTGGCACTTCGTCTTCATCAACTATTTGTGTGTTTTTAACTTTGTCTTCAACTAATTCAACTATACATGTCCTACCTAACAATTTTTCCAGATCAGGTTCCAGCTTGCCAATTTCGTTATATTGAAATGCTCCAGAACCGATAATAAAATCTCGAAACTCGTTTATACCTTTGGTATGATCACGTCGCTCAAATGTGATTATATCCTTTATAAATTCATCATCCTTTTCAATAAGTACCTCTATGATCACTGAATATGAATAATCAAAACATTGAGATTCAGCTTTTATAAACCTTTTCCTTCTAGTAATTACATCTGAAATGACACCCACATATTCTTTAGCTTTTTTTTCTTTTCCAATGTTCTCTTCGCCTTCTTTTGAAGAAGCTGCTTTGTTTTCATCCATATTTTTCCTCTCCTTTTTGGGAAGCTTATTTTCGATTCAATAAGTGAAAATCATCTTATTCAGTCCAATAATGTCTAAATATATCACACTTTTTTATG
Organism: Ruminococcus flavefaciens AE3010; assembly: GCF_000526795.1. Lineage (NCBI taxonomy): Bacteria > Bacillati > Bacillota > Clostridia > Eubacteriales > Oscillospiraceae > Ruminococcus > Ruminococcus flavefaciens. The sequence goes on along the minus strand of NZ_JAGT01000001.1, from coordinate 3,168,452 downwards.
TTGATCTATTAGGTCAAATGGTTCTATTACTACATATAATTATAGCTTTCCTAAAAAGAATAGTCAATTCTAAAAAAGCAATATAGAAATTTTATAATAGTTCATCACTTTTACCACAACTCAAAGAAAGATTACTTTACACAAAATATGCCATTCCCCCCACCGCAATGAATCACCGTCGTCAATGTCGTCGGCAGGAAGACTCCTTCCACAAGTCGATATTACACATAGAAAAAGAAAAAGCATACCACAAATGCCACCATATAAATTGATGACTGTGATATGCTTCATTTTTTTGATTTCAGTTTGTTTACCGAGGAAACAAGATCTTTTGTCTGTTTTGTGGAAAAGCGGCTTCAAACTATTAACCTAAGTAAACAGAATTGGTAAGGAATCTTAGGGTTCTGCACCCAAAAACTTTCTGACGACAGCAAAAAAATCTTGGCATTCTGTTCTTTTCTCGAAAAATAGCCAAATATCCAAGTCGAATCTGACGACTTACCGACGACGTATAGCAGCAAAACTATACTTGCCGACGGATTCGCCGACGAACAACCGCCAATGTGAACCTAAAGATTTCCGTGTGACAAAATGAGTGATTTTTGGCTATATACAAATAAATAACCCCAATGCTCAAGCAAGCATTGGGGTGTTTTCTGGTTGCGGCGGCTGGATTTGAACCAACGACCTTCGGGTTATGAGCCCGACGAGCTACCTAGCTGCTCCACACCGCGATATATAGTATCACATCATCTGCGACTATATTATTATATCACAGCCAGTCACAAAAGTCAACCAAAGCTGATATATTTTTTTGTTTTAACAATACCGCTGGTCACATCATAAAAGATGTCAGATATCCAGCGCCATTTCTATGCATTTCCAGTGCTCGCCAAGAACATCAAAGAATTCATCAGCACCTGCGCATTCCATAAATCCTGCTGCCTTATAGCAATTCATCGCGGCAGTATTATTCTCAAATACTCCGAGCGAAACTCGTTTTACACGCAGAACATTCGCAGCATACTCCTTTGCAAGTCCCAGCATTTCCCTGCCTATGCCCTGTCCGCGAAGGGAACTGTCAACGATAACAAATCCAAACCTCGCCTCTGCTTTCGTGCTGTCGGTATAGCAAATTATCATATGTCCGACCACACTTCCCGAATCATCGGCAGCAGAAAACGGAAAGAAAAGCCCCGTTTTTTCGCAGTTGTCATAGTGAACAGCAAGCTCATCGGGAGTTATGGGATAGTCCTCGAATCGATCGGCGCTCCACATTCTGAACTCTCTTTCGTTTTTTATCCAGCTGAGGATAGCAGATCCGTCAGCTGCTTCAAATTTTCTCAGTATCATGGACTCCTCCTCACAGCCATTGGATAAACGCAGTTTTATCGCTGCTGTTATAGCCTGCTTTTTCGTAAAAATCAAGAACTCCACTGTCCTTTGAGCCTGTCATCAGCATCATTTTATAGCAGTTCTCTTTCCGCGCCAGCTCACGAGCGTAATCAAGGCAAGCAGTAGCCAGCCCATTTCTACGATACTTAGCAGACGTGACCACATTCTCGATAAAGGCATAAGGACGCTGTCCGCGGGTAAGATTGGGGATTATTACGCAGACACATGAAGCCGCTATGCGTCCGTCCACCTCGGCAACTATGATATGGTGATCTTTATCCGAGACTATTCGCTCCCATATGGACATTACCCTATCGTCCTTTTCGGGGAACAGATTGTCGTGGAGCTCCATATACAGGCGCATGAGTCCCTCGAAATCCTTATCTGTTATCTCACGTACAACCGTCCCCGCATCAAGCTCTTTCATCATAAACACATCAGCCTTTTCATTGTCGTTGTATCTTTCAATTGGTCTGAACCCCAGATTTTCATATAATCTCAGGGCTTTTTCATAAGTCGATACTGTATCAAGAACCATTTTCTCAAAGCCCTTCTCCCTTGCGAAGCTCATGGCAGTTTCCGCAAGTCTGCGTCCCAGCCCCTGTCCTTGGTACTCCCTGTACAGGTACATGCATTTGAGCTCACAGACCTTATCGCCGAGCTTTTTCACTGCCGCAGTCCCGATTATCCTGTTATCGTCCAGCAGGCACCAGAAGCCCATAAAATTCTGCTTTATATCTGCATAAGCAGAGTGCCTGCCACCCAGCTCGAAGCTCTTCCCCGACTCTGGGAAAACCTCAGTCAGGAAACGGACTGCCGCTTCCTGCATATCAGCACTGAATTCTTTTATAACTATCATAGCTAATTCCTTACTGCATTATATTGTAAGGGCGGATAATATCCGCCCCTGTATTACTGTTTTTCAGCTATTGATCACGATCTCTCATGTACTCGACTACCATGCGTTTAAGCACACAAAGGTCAAATGTATCCAGCCTGTCGTCCTCAACTACATTGCCCAGCTGCCAGTCTGTAAGGTCGTCCGAAGCTCCGATCACCCATCTCTGGAGCATTACCACGTCTGCCACATTGAGATCACCGTCGCCGTTCACATCACCCGGCAGGATATCGTTGTACACCTTATACGTGAGCAAGCCGCTGTTCACAGGTACCTCAGCCTTGGTATCCCTTGAATTGTAGAGGTATTTAAACTCCTTGGTATTGCCGAGGTATGAGCGGTCAACATAAACTATCTGCTCAAAATTGCCCACAACAAACATGAGCTTGCTGCTTCCCGAATCATTCAGCCAGAACTCAGTAATAGAAAGACCGCTTCCGCCGTTGTAGTCGGGATATTTGCAGATATCCATGACCTTTTTCATAATTTCTCTAAAGCTTCCGCATTCTTCAATGATATTCTCGGCTTCTTCAAGAGTTATCCTGGGTGTATCAGCATCAAGCTCCCCCAGCAGTACCTTCTCCTGTCGGGTGTACTCACCCACCATTCTTTCGCCCTTTTCTCTGAGCTTCTGAAGCTCCTTTTCGTTATCGGTCACAGCAGTAGTTGTAGTAACAGCAGTCGCTTCCGCAGGCAATGTCCCCGTATACTCCTCAGTCACGGAGCTCTCCTCAGTCTCCACAGCACCTGCATTCACAGTCACAGCGGCGAAGCTGAGTCCCAGTCCTGCGCACAATGCCGCAGCAATAACAGTTTTGATATTTTTCATAGTAACACTCCTTTCGTATATGACAGGGATATCCCTTTTCTATATACACATACGGAGCTCATACCCAAAGTGTTGCAATGATCAAAATACAAGATACTCTATGACCGAATTTGACATGAGAAAGCCCTTTGGCGTCAGCCATATCCTCTCACCGTCTGTTTCTGCGTAACCGTCATTTATAAGGGGCGGCAGCTTCCTCAGTATATCCGCCTTATGCTCCTCTACATCATCAAGGAGCAGTCCCTCTTTCAGCCTTAAACGGAGCATTGAGAACTCCTCAAAGCCGCAGGGAGCTTCGTCAGTAACAGTGACCTGCTGAACATCATCTGCAATAAATGCCGCGATATCACGCTCCACTGCAAAGCGCTTCCCCTCATAGCAGGAGTGGGCCGCAGGTCCTATACCGAGGTAGTCCATGCACTTCCAGTAGCGGCAGTTATGCCTGCTCTCAAAGCCCTTTTTTGCGAAGTTTGACACCTCATACTGCATGAAGCCCCGCTTCTCCAGAAGCTCCACCATTCCAAGATACAGCTCCGCAGTATCGTCCTCGTCGGGGAGCCTGTCCCGTATCTCCGCACAATCAAAGGGAGTGCCGTTCTCGGTGTTGAGGATATAGGCGGAGATATGCTGTATTGGCAGAGCAGCCAGCTTCTCTGCGGAATACCGCATACTTTCTGTTTTCTGGTCGGGCAGAGCTATCATAAGGTCGCAGGAGATATTCTCAAAGCCTGCTTCTGCCGCTTCAAGCACAGCCTGCTCCGCACGTCGGGCAGTATGAAGCCGCCCCAGCATTTTCAGCTCCTCGTCTATCATGGACTGAACCCCTATGGACAGGCGGTTCACGCCTATACTGCGGAGCTCTTTCAGCTTCACGGCGTTAAGGGTGCAGGGATTGGCTTCAAGAGTTATCTCCGCATTGCTGTCAAGGTCAAAGCAGCTTCGTATCTCTGAGATGATACTGCCTGTCTGCTCTGCAGTAAGCAGCGACGGAGTACCGCCGCCGAAATATACCGTATCAACAGTCCGCGCCGTATCGCTGTAATGGCGTATATTACGCAGAACAGCCGCGGTGTAGTCCACGGCTGCCGAGCTTGACCAGTTCACGGAATAGAAATCGCAGTAATCGCACTTCCTGCCGCAGAACGGTACATGTATATAGATACCCAGTGTATTCATGAGTTTAAATCAATACGGATAGAGGGCATCATCTTGAAGAAAAACGCATTTGCTATCATCGGAACGATAAACATTGAAAGTATAAGTCCTATTACCATAGGAGCTTCGTGGAAAAACATCCACTCGGTGTCAATACCGTGAACAAAGATATATACTACAAAAATAAATGCTATAAGGCAGTATATGGCGCTGAATATGGTAGCACCCTTTCCGTTTACGCAGAGCTTTCCGCACTTGGGACAGGGCTTGCCCTTGGACTTCATAGTTCCCGACATCGCCTTGCTTATTGGGTTGAAGCTCTTTTCTCCGCAGTGCGGACACTTATATATACTCATATTATTCCTTTCCTTCCTCGTTATCAGCCTGCACCTGCACAGGTTCAAGCTCCTTTGCAAGCTTTGCCATTGGCACCTCTCCCGCAAGACGTGGAGTAAGTCCCAGACGTACTGCTTTCTTTTTCTTTCTGCGGTGTCTGAAAACACTGAGGAAGTCCTCGGGGTGGAGAACTATCAGCGTCAGCAGCATTATGGCAAGGGCAGCCAGAAGCTTTGTCTTTTCATCGTCTCCTGCCGCAAGTCCGAAAATAAGTATGACCGCAGCAGATACGCAGAAGCTTGTACGCGACTTCTCCCGGAGCCTTATCCTTACTGCGCGGAAAACACGTCCCGCATCTGTATTTTTCGGCACAAAGGGCTCGGCGCCCACTGTTATTATGCTTGCAAGGCAGACTGCCGCAAGCACTGTGAGAATGATATAATTTATCATAGTATTCTCCTGTTCTCAGCTGTCAAGCTTCAGAACGCTCATGAACGCCTCCTGAGGAACCTCTACAGTACCCAGCTGGCGCATACGCTTCTTACCTTCCTTCTGCTTTTCAAGCAGCTTCTTCTTACGTGAGATATCACCGCCGTAGCACTTTGCAAGAACGTCCTTGCGCATTGCCTTGACAGTCTCACGGGCAATTATCTTTCCTCCGATAGCCGCCTGTATCGGTACCTCAAACATCTGGCGCGGAATGTTATCCTTGAGCTTTTCGGCTATCTTACGGGCTCTGCCGTAAGCCTTGTCCGTATGGATAATAAAGCTGAGAGCGTCCACCACGTCGCCGTTGAGGAGTATATCCAGCTTAACAAGCTTGCTGGGAACGTAGCCCAGCATCTCATAATCGAATGAAGCATAGCCCTTTGTACGGGATTTCAGTACGTCGAAGAAGTCGTACACTATCTCGTTCAGCGGCAGCTCATAGTGGAGCTCCACACGGGTATCGTCAAGGTACTTCATATCCTTGAATACTCCGCGTCTGTCCTGACAAAGCTCCATGATATTGCCAACGTACTCCGATGGCGAAAGGATACTTGCCTTTACCATAGGCTCCTCTGCCACCTGTATGAGAGCAGGGTCGGGGTAGTTGGTAGGATTGTCGATATACTGCACCTCGCCGTTGGTAAGTGTTACCTTATAAATAACAGAGGGCGCGGTGGTTATGAGGTCAAGATTGTATTCGCGTTCAAGACGCTCCTGAATTATCTCCATGTGGAGAAGTCCAAGGAATCCGCAGCGGAATCCGAAGCCTAAAGCGATAGAGGTCTCCGGCTCAAATGACAGTGAAGCGTCGTTGAGCTGAAGCTTTTCAAGGGCGTCGCGGAGGTCGCCGTACTTGGCTCCGTCAGCAGGATAGATACCCGAGAAAACCATTGGGTTTACCTTGCGGTATCCGGGGAGGGGCTCGTCGCAGGGGTCATCGTCATTAGTGACGGTATCGCCCACCTGAGTATCGCCGATGCTCTTGATAGAAGCGGCAATGTAGCCTACCTCGCCTGCTTCAAGGCTGCCGTTGTTCACAAGGTTGGAAGCGTCCATGAAGCCTGCCTCAACAACGTTGAAAACAGCTCCCGTAGCCATAAGGCGGATATTGTCCCCTACCTTGACCTTGCCCTCTTTTACGCGGACGTATATGATAACGCCCTTGTAGGAGTCATAATAGCTGTCGAAGATAAGGGCTTTAAGGGGCTTCTCCGTATCGCCCTTGGGTGCAGGGATATCGGTGACTATCCTTTCGAGGACTTCCTCGATGTTTGTACCCATTTTCGCAGAGATACGGGGGGCGTCCATAGCGGGGATACCGATGACGCTTTCCACCTCGTTGCAGACTCTCTCGGGGTCTGCCGAGGGCAGGTCTATCTTGTTGACAACGGGAACTACTTCAAGGTCGTGCTCGATAGCAAGATAGGTGTTTGCAAGGGTCTGTGCCTCTATTCCCTGTGAAGCGTCCACCACAAGGATAGCTCCCTCACAGGCTGCAAGAGAACGTGATACCTCATAGTTGAAGTCAACGTGACCCGGAGTATCAATGAGGTTGAAGATGTAGTCCTCGCCGTCCTGAGCGGTATATTTCAGACGTACCGCACGGGCTTTTATGGTTATGCCGCGCTCACGCTCGATGTCCATATTATCGAGGAGCTGATCCTCCATGTCGCGGATAGCAACAGTCTCGGTCTTTTCGAGGATACGGTCGGCAAGTGTGGACTTGCCGTGATCTATATGCGCAATGATACAGAAATTTCTGATCTTATCGTTAGCCAATGTTTTACCTCTTTTCAAAACATAATTACTCATGATAATTATAGCAGAAAAAGCATAGCTTGTAAAGAGTTTTTTACGGCAAAAAAACGAACTCCCTGTGCTGCCGCAGAGAGTCCGTACTATTACCAGCAAAGGTCATATAAGGGCTGGAACTGATATGCGTCCTCCAGATCAAAGACATAGCAGATATTGCCGTCTGCAATACCCATATACGCCATATCCTCCGAAAACAGCAGTCTTGACGGTATATCGCCTCCGCCGTTTATCTTAACGGCAAAGAGGAACGAATCCATTGTGAAATCATCGGGAGTATCCGCTTCTTTCAGAGTATGGCTCGCAAGATAGTCCCAGACTATCTGTTTGCAGTTGTCATCGAGCTCGGTACCCCATTTAAGGTTGCTGTCTCCGCCCTCATTGCTTTTAAGGAAGATTATATCCCCTGTACTTCCGCCGCTGAGTATTTTATCAAAATATTCCTGAGATGTAGCACGGGGCGGCTCTGTTGGCGGAGCAGTTGTCACCTGCACAGTTGTAGTAGTCTCGGCAGTGGTAGTAACTGTTGTGGTCGTCGTTGTCGAAGTCGTTGTTGCTTCGGCAGTTGTAGTCACAGTTTCAGCAGCTGTTGTGGGCTCAGAGACCTCTGAGCTCTTCTTATCGCCCTTTTCGGCGCAGGCAGTAAGAGCTGCCGCGCAGAGCAATGCTATAAATATCCTATGTTTCATATAAAATCCTTCTTTCATTTTATGGGACAAGGTCATACAGGAATTGAAGCTCCTCGGGAGCTGCTGTTTTATACGTATAAAAGTGCCCGCTCGTACCTTGCCTTATGGCAAAATATTGTTTGTCATAAGAGAAGATGATTTCAAGACAGTCCCCGAGATGAGGTGTATGTCCGCTTTCGAGCCACTCCTTTTTATCCGTCATGGGAAGCCATATCAGGCTTTTTTCGGGTGTCTTGTCATGAGGCAGACCACAATCCCACAAATAATGGACTTCATTATAGTCCACTTCTTCAAATTCATGACCGATAAAATAATCATAAAGCATTTGCTTGTGCTCGTCTGTCAGCTCACCTTCAAGCGTATCATAAAACGGAGAGTTTGAAGAATTTCTTTCTTCCTCGGTAGTACTGTCATAAGTGCGTCCGTTGTAGTATTCAAGGGTATTAAATTCAAACTCATCAAACATATGTGTGGTGATTTGTCCAAGCTCAGGTCCAATTTTTTTGTCAGCCGAATTTACCGTTGTGGTCGTTGTAACTGTAGTTGCAGTTGTTGCAGTGGTAGTTTTAGCAGTTGTTGTTGTCGCCTTGACAGCTGTTGTTACAGCTTCTGTAGTTACAATAGTCGTTATCTCGGTTGTCGGTTCTGTTTCGTGAGCGTTGTCGGTTTTCTTCTCTGCACAGGCAGTAAGAGCTGCGGCACAAAGTATAGCGAGAAGCAGTGTTTTTTTCATAATATCGCCTTTCAGTAAGATTTTTTATAAAAATTATTATACCAGAAACGCCGCAGTTTGTAAAGAGTTTTTTAAACACGCCGAAAATAAAAAAGCACTTCTGCAAAACAGAAGTGCTTTTAATTTGATCATACTCTTAATTATACGTATTTTAATGCTGTAATTGTTTCTACGCCGGCATATCCATCAACCTTCAGTCCATACCAAGCCTGGAACTGTCTGATTGCCTTTTCAGTATTCGGACCATAATAGCCGTCAACTGTGATTGCAGGGAAAGCATACTTCTGAACATAATAGCTCTGAGAAGCTCTTGCCTTCATATACTTATCCTGGATCCAAAGTACATCTTCATACCTTGTCCACTGGTCATTGTTTTTGCAATAATAAGATCTGCCATTATTTAAGTTATAAACATTAGGTGTCTTATATGCTGCTGATGCTGTGATAGAATTGCTGCTGAAGAATGTGCCCTTATCTGCAATTGATGATGCAAGAGGAAGTGCACACATTACTGCTGCTGATGCAACAACAAATGTTCTTTTAATAATATTCATTAGTAAAACCTCTTTTTTGATAATTGTTTGATTATTTTTAACTGATTATTTTTAACATATCTTGTAAAATTTAGTGCACCAATTTACAGTGTTATTATAACACAGCTGTTGCCGCTTGTCAAGTGTTTTTTTGAAATTGCATAAAAAAATGAGCATAAATCAACAAGAATGTACAAAAATCGGCACGGTAAAGACCGTGCCGATAATATCATCTGTTCAGCCTGTTATGAAACAGGACCCAGATCAGTCACCTTTCCGAGGAGGAAGAGCTGTATCTGTAAAGCGTCCTCTGTAGTAACACTGCCGTTTCTCTTTATAACGGAAGCATTCAGAAGTCCATTGCTTGTTATATGGTTCTTGTCAGTACCGCTGAGACCGTACTTATTCGGGTTCGCAAGGCTCTGCATTATAAGTACCACGTCCGACATATCAACGCTGCCGTCGTCGTTAGCGTCGCCCCATACTGTATTGTCCTTAGTACCGGGGACAAGTGGGTAAGTTGTTGTGACTGTAGTCGTTGTCTCCTGCTTCGGAGCTGTAGTTGTTGCAGTAGTTGTTGTAGTGGTATCCTTCTTCGGAGCAGTAGTGGTCGCAGTAGTAGTTGTAGTTGTAACGTCCTTTGTGGTCGTTGTAGTAGTTGTTACCTTTGTAGTTGTAGCTGTTGTAGTTCTTGGTGTAGGATTGGTATTACCCGAATAGTAATCGCTGAGTGAGATACCGTTGCCTGCCTGTCCCAGCGGGATAGAGTGGTCGAGACCGATGAACTTGCCGCCGTCTGTCTGCCAGAGTGAAGGCTTTACGAATTCGTACTTCTCCTCGTCCCACTTGCCGAAGTCGTCGTATACAAGTCCGCCTGTATCGCCCGAGTTCTCATTGAAGCACCAGAAGGTATGGTTGATGTGCTTGTCGATCATATAGTCGCGGAGCTCCTGCATCCAGTGCTTGTTCTCGCCTGTAGGATCGTGCTCCTTGTCGATGAAGCCGCCCCACTCGCCAATGAGAAGCGGATACTTCTGCTCCTCAACCAGATAAGCCCATGTATCGTACCAGTAATCATCAAGGAGAGACTGGCGGTCAAAGGTCTTGGAGTCGTCGTCCATATAGAACCAGCTCTGCTTCCATACCAGCGGACCGTAATCGTGAGGTGAGTAAACTATCTGCTTGTTGTACTCGCCGATATCAACGGGGTGATCCTTTACGCCGCGGAGGTTTCCGCCCCACCATGCGCCGAATATCAGTGAAGGCTCGTCGTAATGAGCGTAGTCAACAGCAGGAGTGTTCCAGTCTGCGCCCTTTTCAAAGTCAGGGTAGCACTCTGTACCCTCGATCATGATAAGCAGATTGGGGTTGTGCTTGAGACAAGCCATTGCGCCCTTTTCTGCTGCATACTTCCAGTTGTTAGCGTCCTTGGAGTCGTCCCACTTTGCAAATGTACCCTCCTCGGGCTTGCCGTGGGGCTCGTTCTTCAGGTCGATAGCGATGATGGTATCATCGTCCTTGTAATACTCGGTGAACCATTCAAGAGCCTCCAGCCAGTCGTCCTCCGAGAAGTTGTCATCGTACCAGAGCGGCTTCTGATGGCCCATTGAAGCTGAGGTAGCGCTGTGAATGTCGATCATGATCTTCATACCGTTTTCCTTGCACCACTCAACAGCCTTGTTCCAGATGTCGAAGCTGTACATAAGAGTGTACTGACCTTCGCCGCTTACGCCGCCCTCAAGAGTCAGCTCTGGGTTCTCGTAAGCGTTGACCATCATGTTGACCTCGCCAACGCCATTGCCCTTATCCGAGCCCTTATTCTTCCACTGGAGAATGATCTGTGTGGACATAGGCACACGGAGAAGATTGAAGCCGTGGTCTGCGATCTGGTTGAGCATGCTGTGCATATTCTTGGACCATACGCCGTCGAATACCTGACGTCCTGCATTGTAGCCGAACCAGTTTACGCCTGTGAGCCATACCTCTTTGCCGTCCTTGTCAACGATCTGTGCTTTATCGTTAACGTGGAGCCAGTCATCGTGGCAGTCGTCGGCAGCAGCCACCGCAGTGCTTTTTTCGGGCAGCGGCTCTGAAGCAGGCACGAGCACTACTGCCGCAGCTGAAACAGCGGCGAGCAGCTTTTTGAAAAATGATGTTGCCATAGTGTTTTTCCCTCTCTTTTCTCAAAAATATTGGTAAGTCCATTATAATCCTTTTTTTCGGAAATGTCAACGATATTTGCCTGTTTCCGCATTTTTTGATCTTTAAAATATCATTTCACGATAGAGGGAAAAAGTAAAAACCAAAAGCAGACTTCGCCCCATGTCCAAAAGCTGATATTTCCGAATATGCACAATCTTAAAGTTGATATTTCACAGTTTTTGTTGATTCACCTTGCATTTTTTGTTATCTTATGCTATAATTTTATCCAAGGGGCTGTTTTAGTTACAGATAAAGCAGTAAACAAAAGGAGGACTTTCTATGAAAACAAAAAAAATCATCTCAGCACTTTCAGCAGCAGCTGTTCTGGTATCGGCTATGCCCGCTGCAGCTCATGTCACGGCAGACAGCGTTGATCCCTCTGCCTTTGATTCATGGCAGGCAGCCTACAAGCATCTGCTCGAAGACGGCTTTGCCGTTAATCCCGACTTTGATTTCGGCAGCAAGGAGGGGCTTGAATCAAAATTTGAGCTCTACGACGTGGACAAGGACGGCACTCCCGAGCTTTTCATGTCAAAGGGCGGTATCCGCCCCGACACCTGTCTGGTGTACAGCTTCTTCAACAATAAGCTCTCAGACCCGCTGGAGGTGGGCACCTACGGCAATGCCTTCTGCGATCCAAACGCACACTATGTAGTTCACTATGATACCCACATGGGCGACCTGAGTCTTGCATACTACAAGCTGGATAAGGGCGTATTCACACTGGAAAGGTCATTCTTCTCCAACTTTCTAAATGAAGATGCCACACCACACTTCTATAAAATGGACGGAAAAGAGGTCTCGGAGACGGAATTCACCTCAGAAAAGGAAAAATACGACCACTTTGAGCTCCTCGCTCACGGCAGAGCCAACGGCATATCCAATGTCAATGACATAACCGAGGCCATAAACAGATATATCACCCCTGTCTACGGAACATGGCAGGAGGCTTACAGTGCGCAGCTGCGCTCCCTTGAAAGCACAGGCAAATACAGCTTCAACCTCAAGGAAGACGGTTCAAGATATGAGCTTTACGACGTTGACGGCAACGGTGTCCCCGAGCTGTTCGTATCCCAGAGCGACGCCCGTCCCTACGGCTGTAAGATATTCACATACAACGGCTCCTGCAATGAGATACTTGAAACAGGCGCTTACGGTTATGTGGATATAGCTGAGGGAGCTCCCTATATCGTTTACTACGACACCCATATGGGCTATACCTATGAAAAGTACTACCGCTTTGACGGAACCGGCGCCACCCTTGAAAACACCTTTGAAGACAACTCTGCCAACTCCGATATCGAGGAGGTCTACTACAAGGTCAACGATATTGAAGTCTCAAAGGAGACCTATGAGCTTGCCCATGAGCAGTACAGCGGCTTCAAGCTGAAGATACTCGGCAGAAAAACCGCTGTCAACGGGCTTACCTATTCGGATATGGGAGCTGTTTACAGATACGCCATGGATCACTATACACTGACAGGCGTTGAGAAGGATACCAAAACTCTGCATATCCCCGACGAGATAAACGATCTTCCCGTGACCACCATAGGCGTGGAAGCTCTCAGGGACTGCGGCCTTGAAGAGATCACATTCGGCAAGAATATCACAACAGTTGCTGCCGACGCATTCAGAGGAGCAAAAAGCCTTAAAACCGTGGACATCGGTCCAAGTCTGCAAACCATAGGCAGCAAGGCGTTCATAAACTGCCCGTCTCTAACCTCCTTTATCTCCCCCAATAACACTGCATCATTATTCTGCAATGACGGCATAATCTACAGTGATTTCATGGGAACTCTCGTTAAGTACCCCACAGGCAAGACTGACAAGAAGGTCGTTATCAGCAAGAATGTTGACACCGTATTGGCACAAGCCTTTGCATACAACGAAAACATCGAGGAGATAGTATTCCCCGAAAATGTTGACTGCATCTACAACGGCGCGGCAGCACTCTGTCCCAGCCTAAAGTCCGTTACTATCCTTGATCCCGAAGCCATTATCGACAATCCTGCTTATTTCGGCTCGTCATACACCATCTCCAACAGCTTTGACGGCACGACTCAGGAATACGTCTACAGCGGAGTCATCAAGGGCTACAAGGGCTCAACTGCCGAGGCGTATGCCGCAAAGTACCATCTGCAATTCGAGGCTCTCAGCGACGAACCGGGTCTGCCCACGGGAGATGTTGACAACAACGGCGCAGTAAACGCAGTCGATGCATCAATGATACTCGCCGAGTACGCTCTTGTATCCACCAACAAGGCTCCGCAGTTCAATGCAGCTCAGACCAAGGCTGGCGACATTGACAAGAACGGCGCGGTAAACGCTGTTGACGCATCAATGGTGCTCACCTACTATGCTTATAAAGCTACAAATCCCGACAGCGACCTCTCTCTGGACGAAATGCTGAGAATGGCGCTGTAATTACTATCTCAGAAGCTCCTCCCTCATATAGGTGAGGAGCTTTTTTTCGCGCCGTGAAACCTGTACCTGCGTCATTCCAAGAGCTCTTGCGGTCTTTGACTGGGTGAGCCCCTTGAAATAGCGGAGCTCCAGCAGCGCTCGGTCGTTGGAGTCAAGCTGCGCCATTATCTGCCGCAGGGCGAGAAGGTCTGTTATGCTCTCGTCGGGAGACTCCGTGGGGATATCTGTCTGTCCCTCGTCATCATCTCCCGAGGTAAGCGACAGCAGGGGCTGACTTACGCAAAGTGCCTCGGAAACGTCGGCTTCGCTCTCTCCCGAGAGCAGGGACAGCTCAGCAATAGTAGGCTCTCTCATCTCACGCTGTCGGAAGTCCTCGCACAGCCTTTGCAGACGCATGGACAGCTCTTTCAGGCTGCGGCTCACTCTTATAGCTCCCCCGTCGCGGAAAAGCCGCTTAATCTCACCAAGTATGACAGGCACGGCGTAAGTGGAAAACTTCACTCCCCTGCCGCTGTCAAAGGCTTTCACGGCTTTGAGGAGCCCGATACAGCCTGCGGAGTAAAGGTCGTCGTACTCGATGCCCCGCCCGCGGAAACGGTTGGCGCAGAGATGCACCAGTCCCAGATTATCCTCTGCGGCAGGCTTCTTTACCTCAGTTTCCATGAGCAGAGAGCCTCTTTCTCATGGTAACGGTAGTGCCCTTGTCGGGAGCGCTTTTCACCTTCAGCTTGTCCATAAAGGACTGCATAACGGAAAAGCCCAGACCCGAGCGCTCCTCCTCGGGAGCCGTAGTGAACAACGGCTCCATAGCCTGCTCCACGTCGGCAATTCCGCAGCCCTTGTCCTTGACACGTATGTATATGACCCTGTCGGGCAGCAGTCTCACCGTCAGCTCGATATTGCCCTTTTTGTGCCTGTAGCCGTGTACCACGGCATTGGTGACAGCCTCGGATACCGCCGTGCGTATGTCGGACAGCTCCTCCACGGTGGGGTCAGCCTGTATGAGAAATGAGGACACCACCGCTCTTGCCGCCCCCTCGTTCACCGACAGGGACGGCATTGTGAATTTTATCTCGTTGAGTATTTCCATTTTTCTTCTCCTTTATCTTATTTTGACGATGCGCTCCATACCTGCCAGCCGCAGTACACGCCTGATATAGGGCTGTGGGTTCAGCACCTCCAGCCTGCCGCCGCACTCCTTCATAAGCTTGCTCCTGCCCATTATGAGCCCGATGCCCGAGCTGTCCATAAAGGTTATGCCGCCGAGGTCTATTGCCAGCTCGCGGGGCTGCACCGTAACTATAAAGCGGTCTATCTCTGCGCGGAGCTCTTTGGCGTTATGGTGGTCAATTTCACCGCTGAGCCTTGCAACAGCCGCTCCGTTGTCGTTTTTTATGTCTATTTTCATTGCTTTGCCTCCTTTTTGCTGCCACTGACAGCCTTTTCATGGAATATTATACCACTGACATGAGTAATATATTGTCGAAACAGCCCGTTTGCTTAAAATTTCCATTGCGCTTTTCAATTCTAAATTCAAAAAAATATTGAAAAGTTCATATATTAATGATATAATTAATTATATACAGAACATTTCGCAGCAGCATAGGAGGAGTTTATTATGAATTTTGACAGCACAGAACAGTGGAAAAGCAAAATAAAGCGCGTTATCATCTCAGAGGAGCAGATACGCGAAGAAATAAAAAAAGCGGGAGCCATGATAAACTCCATATACGACGGCTCTCCCATACTGCTGGTCAGCATACTCAAAGGCTCCTTTGTGTTCATGGCTGATATATGCCGTGAAGTGACGGTCCCATGTGAGATAGCATTCATGGCGGCAAAGAGCTACTTCGAGGGTACGGTGTCCACAGGTCACGTTGAGATAACCATGGACCTCAAGCACGACATCAGCAAGTATCACATAGTCATAATCGAGGACATCATCGACACTGGACGCACACTCAATGAGATAATCAAGATACTCAACGTCCGCAATCCCCTGTCCCTGAGAGTGATAACCCTCCTCGACAAGCCCGACCGCCGCGTGGTAGACCTTAAAGCGGACTACTCACTGTTCACCATACCCGACTACTTCGTTATCGGCTATGGCCTGGACTACGGCGAGTTCTACCGCAATCTGCCTTACATAGCGGAATTTGAAGAGTGAGGCGGGGCAGATGCTTGAAAAGCTGTTCAAACTTAAAGAGCGCGGCACCAACACCAAGACTGAGATAGCCGCAGGTATAACCACATTTATGACAATGGCGTATATCCTCGCCGTAAACCCCAACGTCCTGTCAAAGACAGGCATGGACCCCACAGCGGTGCTCCTTGCCACATGTATCGCTTCGTTCATAGGAACTGTGTGCATGGCTTTCATGGCAAATCTGCCCTTTGCTCTTTCGGCAGGCATGGGACTCAACGCCTACATGGCGTACACGGTCTGCGGTAATCTGGGCTATCCGTGGCAGGTGGCTCTCCTTGCGGTGTTCATCGAGGGTATCATATTTATCGTCCTGTCTCTCACCAAAGTCAGAGAAGCCATATTCGACGCCATACCCCTTTCGCTGAAACGGGCGGTATCCGTGGGTATCGGTCTGTTCATCGCATTCATCGGACTCCAGAACTCAGGTCTTGCAGTTGACTCCGCAACTCTTGTACAGCTGAGGGACTTCCGCGAGGATTTCCATACCGCAGGCATATGCGCACTCCTTGCACTTATAGGACTGCTCATCATGTCCGTGCTTTACATCAAAAGAGTAAAGGGCGCTATCCTCATAGGCATAATAGCCACATGGATACTGGGCATCATCTGCGAGGTCACGGGAATATATACTCCCGCCCCTGAGCTTGAAGCATTCTCACTTATCCCCTCATTCACCATGACCGACTTCACAAAGCTGGGCGACACATTCGGACAGTGCTTCAGCGTGGACTTCGACGCTGTGGGAATATTCAACTTCATCGTTGTTATATTCTCATTCCTCTTCGTTGACCTCTTCGACACACTTGGCACTCTCATAGGCGTCAGCACAAAGGCAGGGCTCCTCGACAAAGAGGGCAAACTTCCTGCAATACGTCCCGCCCTCATGGCAGATGCCGTGGCTACTACCGCAGGCGCTGTGCTCGGTACATCTACCACCACCACCTTTGTTGAGTCCTCCGCAGGCGTTGCAGCAGGCGGAAGAACAGGTCTCACAGCCCTGACTACGGCTGTACTGTTCCTGCTGTCAATGTTCCTTGCACCTATATTCATTGCTATACCCGCATTTGCAACAGCCCCAGCCCTTATTCTGGTAGGCTTCCTCATGTTCTGCACGGTATCGGAGATAAAAGTTGACGAGAAAAACTACGCCTCGGCTATCCCCGCTTACCTCTGCGTCATAGCAATGCCGCTGTTCTACAGCATATCCGAGGGTATCGCCATCGGCGTTATCTCCTACGTGGTGATAAATCTCATCTGCGGCAAGCGCAGGGAGATAAATCCTATCATGTATGTACTCGCAGTACTCTTTGTACTCAAATATATTTTCCTGTGATCCTCGGCGCCATGCGCCATAAGCAAATACTATCTTAGGGGGAGTTTTATGATCCTTTACTATTCAGCTACGGGCAACACAAAGTTCATTGCCACGGAGCTTGCAAAAAAACTTGACGACCAGTGTATAGACCTTCTTGGCAGGATAAGAAAAAACGACTATTCGGAGCTCCACTCCGACAAGCCGTTCATCGTCTGTGCACCTGTTTATATGAGCGAAATGCCGCGGTTCGTATACGACTATCTGAAAAACACAAGCTTCACAGGCAGCAGAGCTGTATACTTCATCGCCGACAACGCAGGCTATGCAGGCATAACCGCATGGCAGGCAAAAAAGCTTTTCAAGAAAAAGGATATGGAGTTCATGGGCTGCGCAGAGCCTGTAATGCCCAATAACTACTATATCAGCCATTACAAGGGACAGACAGACGACGAGATAAAGGATCGTCTGTTCAAAGCCTTTGACAAGATCGACGAGATATCCAACAGCATACAGAACTGCGAAAAGCTCAAGACAAGACATGTACTCCTTGTCGAGAAGCTCATAACACTTCCTATCAACTCCTACTTCTGCAAGCACAAGATAAACGCCAAGGACTTTTCCGTTCTTGACAAGTGCATAGGCTGCGGAAAATGTGAGGAGGTCTGTCCCCTCAGCAACATCACTCTCAGAGAGGATAAGCCCTCATGGGGAGACAGCTGCTCACACTGCATGGCGTGCATAGGCAACTGCCCCACCAACGCCATAGAGTACGGCACAGTCACCCGTGAAAAGGGCAAGTACAACTTCGAGGAATACAGGCATTTCCTCAATGAGATAAGATAAAGCTTCGGGGCTGCACAGCAGCCCCATTCCCATGAAAAGGAGAAAATATGGCAAAACAATTCTGGAAGGGCAGCACTCTGCTGGCTCCCGTACCTGCCGCCCTTGTCACATGCGGCACCATTGAGCAGCCCAACGTGCTCACTATCGGCTGGACAGGCATAGTCTGCACCCGTCCGCCCATGACATACATATCCGTTCGCCCCGAGCGCTACTCCCACGACATCATCAAGGCATCGGGAGAGTTCGTCATAAACCTTACCACCTCGGCTATGTGCCGCGAGACTGACTTCTGCGGCGTAAAAAGCGGAAAGAACACGGACAAGTTCAGCGCCTGCGGCTTCCATACAGTGCCCGCGCAAAAGGTAGCTCCGCCCCTTATCGAGGAGTGTCCCCTGAGCCTTGAGTGTAGGGTAGTGGACGAAAAGCTTCTCGGCTCCCACACCATGTTCCTTGCGGAGATAGTCGGCATAGACGCCGACGAGAAGTACATCGACAGCAAGGGCAAGCTGAATCTCCAGCAGTGCGGGCTCATGGCTTTCGCCCACGGAGAGTACTTCACCCTCGGCAGAAAGCTGGGCGATTTCGGCTTCTCTGTCCGAAAAAAGAAAAAGCACAGACCCAAGCAGGGCTCACGATGAGATATCCTCGATATACTGCCGAAGAGTGCTCTCAGAAGTAAAATATATCCCCTCCGCAAGCTGCGCCCTGTCGCAGTCCGACAGCAGAGCCGTGTCGATGTCTATGAGCAGATAGGGCTTATCCTCGCCGCTGCGGAAAACCACTGCACGTCCGCCGCTTTCCCTTACCGTGAAAAGCGGCGTTTCTTCATGCTCTGTGGCAGCTGCCGCAAGCCGCGTCTCCAGCTTTTTCCTGCGGACAGCCTGACCCAGCGTACAGACCGTAAGAAAGCCCGATACAGTCACCGCCGCTATGAGGGTAAAATAGATTTTTTTTGCGTTTTTCAGCGTCATTTTATCACTCCCTTGCCGAAATATCCGTAAATATTATCGCCCGATTTTTCTATATTATACAAATCGCCGATTTTTTCGGAAAAGTCTTAACATTTCACGCTCAAAGTGATATAATATATGATGTATATTTATACGTAAAAATATATTTGAAAGGAGCTTACCGCTAAAAAAGCGGTCCATTCTGACAAAATGAACGATAAAAAAAGAAAGGCTTCCGCACAGCTCGTCCCTGCCGACGACGAACTGCGCAGAAATCCGCCCAAGAAGAAAAAGAAAAAAACACAGTAAAGGCTTTATCATCTTCAAAAAGATAATGACCGTCATCGCTACCACACTTCTTTCGCTGCTTCTGGTCATAATCATCACGGGTACTATCGTAAGTACCGCGCTGACCGTTTACGTCCTCAACTTCATGGACGACGCCACCAGCGTGACCCTTCAGCAGCTTGAATCGGGAAGCGATACCTACTTCTACCACGAGATAATGAACGATGAAGGCGAGTCTGAGCTCAAAGTCATGCACCGTGTACAGAACGACTTCCAGCGTATCCCTGTCAGCATAGACAAGATACCTCAGCATGTCCGCAACTGCTTCGTTTATACCGAGGACGAGCGTTTCTACGTACACGACGGTGTTGACTACAAGCGTACATTCTCCGCTTTCCTCAACATGTTCCTGCACTTCTATGATACCAAGCAGGGTGGTTCCACTATCACTCAGCAGCTTATCAAGAACCTGTCAGGCGACGACAGACAAACTCCCCAGCGTAAGATACGTGAGATCTTCGCAGCTATGCAGCTGGAAAAGAGCTACTCCAAGGACGAGATACTGGAGGAGTACCTGAACTATATCGCTTTCGGCGGCGCTTATAACGGTATCCAGCTCGCTTCCCTCAAATACTTCGGCAAGGACGTGGACAAGCTCACTGTCCCCGAGGCAGCTGTACTTGCAGCTATCCCCAAGAGCCCTGAGGATTACGGTCCCTTTGCTTACTACCATCAGGACGACGACCTCACCAAGCCCCTTGTCAGTGACGGACGCGCAAACAACAAGCCCCGTCAGGAATACGTTCTCTATAAGCTTTACGAGAACGGTGCTATAACCTACGATGAGTATCAGGAGTACATCAAGACTCCCCTTATATACACAGACGATCCCGAGTACCTTGCAGCTCACCCCGAGCTCACTGCCGAGGAAGAGATCGAAAAGCAGAAGCAGAACACATGGATACTTGACGCAGCTTACTTCGAGGCTATGCGCATAATCCAGGAGAAGTACAACCTTGTTGACGAGTGGGACGCTCTCGAAAAGATCAACAAGGGCGGCTTCAAGATCTATACTACCTACGATGAAAAGATGCAGGAGTACGTTGAAAACAGGCTCCTTGACATCAATAATATGGTCGGCGAATCCTATGTCAAAAAATGGGCTGATATAGACGGCGACGGACAGGCTGAGGAATACCTCCCACATATCGCATTCGTGGCTATGAACTACGACGGCGAGATACTCTGCGCCGTAGGCGATATCGGACCAAAGGTAGGTTCACTTGGTACAAACTATGCTGTCCGCGACAAGAGACAGATCGGTTCTACTGTAAAGCCTATCACAGCATACGGCTACGGTATCGAGTCAGGTCAGGTACACTGGGGCTCCACCATATACGATTCAAAGCTTCCCACAACTGAGATCACAGGTGATAACGGACAGCCATGGCCTAACAACTACGAGGGCTCAGGCGGTAACGGTCAGCCTCTCAAGCTGTACTATGCACTCCAGCAGTCATACAATACTGCCCCCGCACAGCTCATTTATAAATTCGGTCTGGAAGAAGTATTCAAGTTCTCCACTGAAAAGCTGGGAGTAGACTTCCGTGCATACGATAAGAACTACTCTCCTATGACACTGGGAGCTCTTGACGTTGGTATCACCCTTGAAAATCTTGTAAACGCATATATCCCATACGGCAATCAGGGCATCTACAACGAGGCTCACATCATCACAAGGATAGAGGACAGCAGCCAGCAGATAATCTATGAGAACAACGGCAACCCGAGACAAGCTGTATCAGACGAGACTGCATGGGTAATGAACAGACTTCTCAAAAACGTTATCGACAACGGTACAGGTACTGCCGCCAAGCTTTACAATAAGGAAGTATGCGGTAAGACAGGTACTACTCAGGACTGGCACGACGAAGTATTCGTCGGACTTACTCCCGATTTTGTCAGCGGTATGACCATGGGTTATAAGTACAATAACGATAACCTCTACCTTAAAGGAATCGTATCCGCTCAGATATGGAAAAATATCATCGGTGACTACATTACTACAGAGTATGCCGATACGTCTCCTTACTTTGAGAAGGTAAGCTCCGTTATCGAAGCTCCTATGTGTTCATCTACAGGCGGCATCGCAGGACCTAACTGCGGCAGAGGCGTAACAGGCTACTGGAAGTCGGAGACTACAGAAGACTACTCACCTCCGTACTGTAACGGTGCTCACGGCGGTTCATCTTCATCTACACAGACAACAACACAGGCTTCCGATAACTCGGGCGCAGCTGGCGGCGGTGCAGCAGCAGGCGGCGGTAATGTAAGCGGCGGCGGTACAGCAGGCGGCGGCGACGTAAGCGGCGGCGGTGCAGCAGGCGGCGGCGATGTAAGCGGCGGCGGTGCAGCAGGCGGCGGTGACGTAAGCGGCGGCGGTGATGCAGGCGCAGGCGGCGGCGACGCAGGTATAGCTGCAGGCGGAGCCCTCGAATACTAATATCAGGTGATAATTTGAGCAGTAATATAAGATTATGCTGTCCATGCCACTTTGGTCTGGAAAGCGTACTGAAATACGAAATACAAAAAATAGGCGGCACTGACCTTAAAGTCAGCGACGGTAAGATAAGCTTCACGGGCGACGAGAATATTCTCGCCCGTGCTAATCTTTGCCTGTCCACAGCCGAGAGAGTACTTATCGAGCTCATCGAGTTCAGGGCTACTACCTTTGAGGAGCTCTTTCAGGGCGTAAGAGCCGTGGAGCTGGAACGCTATATAGCTCCCACAGACGCATTCCCCGTCAAGGGCTCGTCGCTCAACTCGGCACTCCACAGCGTTCCCGACTGTCAGTCCATAATCAAAAAGGCTGCGGTGGAACGCCTTAAATCCAAGTACAACATAAACTGGTTCGACGAGACAGGTCCCACAGTACAGATAAAGTTCAATATCCTCAAGGACGTTGTTTCCCTTTACCTTGACACCAGCGGCGTTGGGCTCCACAAGCGCGGCTACAGGCGCAATTCCAATGCAGCTCCTATCAAGGAGACCCTTGCGGCAGGAATAGTCGATCTCGCAAGAGTTCGTCCCGATACAGTTGTATGCGACCCATTCTGCGGAAGCGGTACTCTCCTTATCGAAGCTGCTCTGAAAGCGCTGAAAATAGCTCCGGGTATCAACAGGCGCTTTGCCGCCGAGAAATGGAGCTCATTTGACTCCCGTATCTGGCAGGAGGAGCGCAAAAGAGCTATCGACAGCGTTGACCGCAGCGCTGAGTTTCACGGCATAGGCGCTGATATCGACGACGCAGCCGTTGCACTGACGCTGGATAATGCTCACAAGGCAGGGATAAAGTCCAGACTCACTATTGAACAGGCGGATATAACCAAGTTCGTCCAGCCCGAAAATTCTATCGTTATCTGCAATCCTCCCTACGGCGAGAGACTTCTTGAGCTGAGAGAGGCTGAGGACATCTACCGCAAAATGGGCAGAGTTCTCGGAAAGGGCGGCAGCAGACAGAGCTACATCATCTCCCCCCATGAGGAGTTTGAGAAGTTCTTCGGTGCAGAAGCCCACAAACGCAGAAAGCTCTACAACGGCATGATAAAATGCCAGCTGTATATGTATTTCTGATAAGTTAAGCAGCAATAAACCAACAAAGGGATTCCAAAGGGTTCACAACCCTTTGGTCAGGTCAAGGGTTACTCCCCACAGGGTGGGGAGATGTCGCAATGCGACAGAGGGGACGGACCCGATTAGGGGGACAGCCCTTGCAGGGTTCGGGGCAGCGCCCCGAATTCGTCAGGCGCTCCGCAAGGGTGAATTTCAAAAACAGTCCGGTGGACTGTTTTTGAAAGAGGGACGCCCTGCAAGGGAGGGCGTCCCTGATAAAACATAAAACAAAAGCTCCGTTTATGCGGAGCTTTAAATTTAGGTGATAATATGAGATATACTTTGAAAAGGCGGATCCTGCACCTTTTCTTTCCTACACGATGTCCCGTCTGCGGCGAACTCATAGGCGCTATGGAGCGCTTCTGCGCGGAATGTACAGCCAAGCTCGGCGTTTACAGCGGCAGCTTCAAAATAGACGGCGCAGACAGCTTCACGGCTGCTTTCAACTACAACGAGAACGTCAAGCCTGCCGTATTCCTGCTGAAAAACGGAACGGACGGCAATGCCTCCTATGCACTGGGCGGAGCTCTTGCAGACAGGCTCAAAGCCGACGGTATCACCTCAAAGGTCGATGTGATAATACCTGCTCCCATGCATAAAAAGGATATACTCAGGCGCGGCTTCAATCAGTCAGTGCTTATCGCCAGTGAAGTCGGCAGGGTCCTCGGACTGCCTGTTGATACAAAGTCCGTGGTGAAGTCCCGTCACACTCACTCCCAAAAGGAGCTGAGCCGCGTGAGCAGAGCCGTCAACCTGAAAAGCGCCTTTACAGCTTCACCCGAAATCAAGGGGAAGAATGTGCTGCTCATTGACGATATCTGCACAACAGGCAGCACTCTCCGCGAGATAACCGCGGCACTGAAACAGGCAGGAGCAGCTTCTGTACACTGTGCATGCTGCTGCAAAACTCTGTCACGCAAATACGAATCAGAAATATGAAATACCCCTATAAAGGGAAATGCGCCGCAGTATTTGGGATACTGTGGCGCTTTTTGAGAAAAGGATCAGAATGATCCGGAAGCCGGCTTATAGCAATACTTTCTTTGCCGTAAGACGGCATTTCTCATATTGCCCCGTTATTGGATAGCAGTACCGCCTGACAGCGTACCGCCGTATGCAGCGAGCTGTGTCTGGTCAAGCTGCTGGAAGTATGTCGAACCGCTGAGAGTTCCGCCTGTGTAGAAGGAAGCTCCCGATGTATTTGTGCCGCCTGCTTTAAGAACGCTGACAGCCTTGTCCACGATGAAGGAAACTATTACCTTTCCGTCGCTGCCTACAAGTGAAAGTCTTGTATTAGCGCTTACGTTTGAGCTCTTGGATACGGAAGCAGTCATTTCGCTGCCGCCCATGCTCATACCGCCTGACGGACAATCGGATACCCATACGCCGCCCTTTACTATGATAGAGCTGCCGCCGTCACCGCAGTCAAACGGTTCATTGCCGTTTGAGATGATGTAGCCGCCGTTTATCTCGATGTTACCGTTGGAGTCGTAACCGTCATGGTCGCCGTTAGTCGCATTGACTATTGCTAAGCCGCCGTTGAACTGGAGGAGATAGTTTCCTGAGTTGCCGCCGCCGAAGCCGCCGCCTCCG
Source organism: Ruminococcus flavefaciens AE3010 (assembly GCF_000526795.1). NCBI lineage: Bacteria > Bacillati > Bacillota > Clostridia > Eubacteriales > Oscillospiraceae > Ruminococcus > Ruminococcus flavefaciens. Next base: position 3,144,090 of record NZ_JAGT01000001.1, on the reverse strand, counting down.
AAACCGCCGCCGCCCTGTCCCCAAGGCATACCTGTGTTACCCATACCCGAACCGTCGCTGCCGCCTGCTGCATTGTAGCCGTCGTCAGTGGAGTCCACGATAACAGAACCGCTGTTCTGGTAAATTTTCTGTGCTTCGATACCCTCATAGCACTTCTCTACAGCGATAACGATATCATCGTAGCTGCCGCTGTCCTTAGTGCCTATGGTGAGGTCGTGGTCTGCGTGAGCACCGTCATCAGCTGAAGCGAGCTTTATCTCGCCGCCGATGAGCTGCATGCTGCCGCCGCAGTGGATACAGTCGTCGGAGGCGTCGATATTGATACTGCCGCCGTTGATAGTGATGTCACCTACGCTCTGCCATGTAGTGCCTGCCTCGTCATAAAGACCTACTGCCTTTATGCCCTTTGCGGATATGTCGGTCTTGTTGGAGTTTCCGTCCATCATGCCGCCCATTCCGCCTCCGCCGCCGGGTCTGCCGCCGCCACCGGGATTGAAACCGCCGTTACCGCCCTGAGTATTGCCCGAGCCTGTATAGGAGCTTCCCTGGAAGGTCTTGATAGTCAGGTCTCCGCCGTTCATGGTGAAGAACTGCTCGGCTGAGATGCCGTCTGCGTAGGAGTCAATATTTATAGTACCGCCGTTGATAGTAACAAGTCCAACCTGCTTTGCTGTTGAAGAAACATCAGTAGATGTAGCCTTGATACCGTCGCCTGCTTTTGTTTTTACTGTTACGGAGAGATTTGCGTATTGATCCTCTGCTCCGTCTGTTGGCTCATTGCCGATAGTAACGCTGTCCTTACCGCGGATACCGTCGTCAGCAGCGTTTACTACCAGTGTGCCGTTGTAGATCTTGATATCGTCCTTGCCTACGATAGCGTCAGCAGCGTTGCCGTTTACGGTAAGCTTGCCCTTGCCCTTGAACTTTATATCGTCCTTGGAGTAGATAGCTCCCGTATCATTATCAGCGTTGGTGTACTCAGTACCGTCAGAGATAGTATTCTCTGTGCCGTTCTTGGAAACGATAACTACCTCGTCAGCGATAGACGCTACGTATATAGGAGAAGTTTTTGTATTTGTAAGGCTCATGCCGCTGAGGTCAAGCTCAACGACGCCGTCGGGATAAGCAGTCTTGTCAACGTCGATGACGATCTGTCCGCCTGTCATCTCGCCGGTTACTGTAAAAACACCGGGCTGAGAGATAGTACATACGTTGTTCTCAATCTTAGCTTCGGAAGAAGCATTTGTGGTCATGCCTGCGTCTGAAAGAGTAATGGTAAGACCGTCTGTAGTTACAGCAGGATCAGGAGTTACAGGATCGGTAGTTGTACTGCCGCTGCTTACTCCTGCGGGATCAACATTATTGAATACAGTTACAAGGCTGAGCTGGAACTGTGTCTGCTTGCCGTCTGTATGAGTTACCGCATTGCCTGTTGCAAGGTTCTTGAAGCCGCATGACTTAGCTCCGTTGATGGACTTGTCACTGATAAGAACATACTTGAACTTCTTGGTGAACTTAACATCGAGGCTGTCAGTAACTATGGAATTATCCTTCTTCCATGTACCGTCCTTTTCATTTGAGGGATCATCAATACAATTGAGAAGTGCTGTGGTCTGTGTAGTACCGCCCATAAGCTTCTCATCGGCCTGATTATCGGTCGCAGTAGCAATTACTGTACCGCCGGTGATGTTGATGCCTGTAACTGCGGTAAGTCCGCGGTCACCGCCTGCAATGAGTCTGCCGTCGCTGATGTCGATAGAGGTCTCAGCCTGTACAGCGTCATTGCCGGCCTTTATCCTGGTAATACCGCCTGCAAAAGCAACAGCGTCCTTGCTGGACTTGATACCGTCGCCTGTAGCGTCTATATCGAGTGTACCGTCCTTTACGGTAACGGACTGCTTAGCCTTGATACCGTCGGTCTTGGTCTCGGAATTGTTGGTAGTAATATTTATAGTACCGCCGTTTACCTTGATGTCATTGTTACAGGAAACAGCGTCCTGAGTGTTGGCGGTGATATTGAGGATACCGTCGCCCTTTTCGCCGCCCTTGATAGTAAGGTCGTCCTTGGCTTCGATAACCGCAGCCTTGGCGAAATCGCCTGCATAAGCAGTATCGCCGTCTGTGATGGTATTCTCTGTACCGTCAACTATATTGATAGATGTGTTCTCTGCATTTGTAACAAGAATTGCAGGAGCACTCTTGCCTGTGATATTTGCTCCGTTGAGGAATATCTTCACAGTCTCTGCGTCAGCAGCCTCGTCAGCGATATTTACGTTGATCTGACCGTCGTCAAGAGTACCGTCGATATAAAACTCACCTGAATGAGTGATAGTAACAGTAGTCCCCTCTACTGTTGCATTTTCGCCCTCAACTGTGATAGATGTGTTCTTGAGGTGGATCTTTGTTGCTTCAGAAACAGGAGGCGCGTCGGTCTGTCCGCTGCTGAGCTCGCCCTTGCCGAGAAGGTAAAGCTGTATAGCGAGAGCGTCATCGGTGGAAACTCCATCAGCCTTGCCGTTGCAGTCTGCGTTTTTCCAGCCCTGCTCCGTGAAAGCGCTTTTGTCTGTTCCGCCCATACCGTACTTGTTTGGGTTTGCCAGTGCCTGCATGATAAGAACTACGTCGGACATATCTACTGCGCCGTCGCAGTTTGCATCGCCTACTACCGCCTTTGCAGCTTCATCAGCTGTCTCGGCAGCAAAGCTCATAACAGGCATTGCAGCCGCAGCAACGCAGGCTGCCGAAAGCCCTGCAAAGAGCTTCTTGAAGCCGTTGTTTCTCATAAATTATCAAACTCCTTAATTTTAATATCACCTTATTTTTCATAACCAACCCAATACAATTTATCATCTGAGTTCATTATATCGGCACCACCTTAAAATAATCTTAAATTACCCTTAATTTTTCTTTAAGATCAACATTTTGTACCTGATAAGGTCACATAAATTATAACAAATATTATAACAGGCTTCAATCTTTTGAAGTGAATTTATAAAATATTCAAACAATTCTCGTAATACCGCTGTTATCTCAGCTTTATGTCAAAGCGCTCCAGCCAGTAGTTCAGCTGAATGAAAAAGGCTATAGTCTGCGGCAGATTCATGAGCTGACCGTACCACTGTACCTGCTCCTCATGGCGCAGGAGCTTTTCAAGCTCCTCACGCTTCACCAGCTGTGTGAGCCGCTCCCCGCCCTCGTCCAGTATGGTTCGGAGCTTCGCCGTAACCCCCTCAAGGAATGCGGGATTGTGAGTTTTCGGGTAGGGGCTTTTCCTGCGCCACAGCACCTTATCGGGGAGCCATTCCCTCATAGCTTCGCGGAGCAGTCCCTTTTCCCTGCCCATGTAGTCCTTATACTCCCACGACACATTATAGAGATACTCCGCAATGCGGTAGTCGCAGAATGGCACGCGGACTTCAAGTCCACTGTACATGGACATTCTGTCCTTGCGGTCAAGGAGGGTCTGCATGAACCACTTGAAGTTCAGCTCCGTCATCTCACGCATACGGGCTTCGAGCGGACTGTCGCTGCTGAGCTTTTCGGCGCTGTCGGCAGTATTTCTGTAGGCGGAGTAAACATAGTCCTCGGCGTTTATCCTCGCTGTGTAATCGTCACAGAGGAAACGCCTGCGGTAGGCAGTGCTCTGCGCCCACGGGAAGCCGTCTGTCATGCGGATATCCTTATCCCTGTACCAGGGATACCCCCCGAATATCTCGTCGGCACACTCTCCCGAAAGAGCTACCGTGCCGTATTTCTTTATCTCGCGGCAGAACAGCAGCAGAGATGCGTCCACGTCCGCCATTCCCGGAAGCCCCCTTGCTTCCGTGGCTTCGTCAAGAGCCGCAATGAGCTCGGGAGTATCAACCACCGTCCAATGGTGGTCTGTACCCAGATACTCCACCATACAGGTGATGTACTCAGGGTCGCTGTTTGGCTGAAAACGGCTCTTCTGAAAGTACTTGTCGTTGTCGCGGTAGTCCACGGAAAAGGTGCTGAGCTGTCTGCCCTGCTTTTTCAGCTCCGACGCCGCCACAGAGGATATGAGGCTGGAATCAAGTCCGCCCGACAGGAATGTACACACAGGCACATCGGACACAAGCTGCCGCCTTATGGCGTCGAGGACGAGTTCGCGGACGTGCTCGGCGGTCTGCTCAAAGCTCTCGTTGAGCTCATATGCTTTCAGCCGCCAGTATTCGTGGAGCTTCAAGCCCTCTGCCGAGTAATAGCCGCACCATGCGGGACGGACTTCCTCAACGCCGCGTATTACTCCGCAGCCCATAGTCCGCCCGGGCGCCATGAGAAGAAGCTCAGCCGCACCGCGCTCGTCTACCTCATGAGGAACGTCGGGGTGTTCCAGAAGGGCTGGGAGCTCCGAAGCGAAAATGAGCTTTTTCCCCGTATCATAGTAAAACAGTGGCTTCACGCCTATCCTGTCACGGGCAAGAAATACGCGATGCTCCTGCTCGTCATAGACCGCAAAGGCGAAAATGCCGTTGAAGCGCTCCGCGCAGGAGCTCCCCCATTTTATGTAGCTTTTCAGCACCACCTCAGTATCGGAATGGGTATCAAAATCAAATTCGCCTGCCAGCTCGCCGCGGAGCTCCTCAGTGTTATATAGCTCCCCATTATATATAATAGTGTATCTCCCGAAGCTCATGGGCTGCCGACCGCCGTCAATGTCAATGACCGCAAGACGGGTATGGATAAGGGCAGCCTCACGGCTCAGGAACACGCCCCGCTGGTCGGGCCCCCGCCGCAGCAGAGCACGCTGCATATTCTCGTAAATTTTCATGTCCTCGCGCATATCTTCAATAAAGCTTATAGCTCCTGCAATTCCGCACATGATCCTCTCCACCGCTTTTCAGCATACGGCACGCTGGGATAAATCATAATTCAGCTTTGCTGAATTATGATTTGAGTGAGTAGTGAGTAGGAAGTAGAGAGTAGTATGGGGCTATGCACACATCGCCCCGTTTCGGCTGCACTGCATAATACTACTTACTACTCTCTACTCTCTACTCACTAATAATATGAAAAAGACCTCTGATGTGTGTCAGAGGTCTGAAAAATATTAAAGTCTGTCAAATATCGGAACTGCAATTCTACTCACTACTCACTAACTATGCTTGTGAAGTCCCGATTTTATGCCGTCGATTATGGTATTACGCGCTTTTATGGCTTCTTCCTTTGTCAAAGGCGGCGTGTCTCCCAGAGGATACTCCAGCCCTAACTCCGCGTACTTTGGCTTTGCCATGTCGTGATAGGGCAGAACGTCCAGTGCTTTCAGATTGGTCAGTGTGGAGAGGTATTCCCCCAGAGCAAAGAGCTCCTCGTACTTGTCCGTGATGTTCGGAACTACCACATGGCGTATCCACACGGGTATGCCAAGGTCGCGGATATGCTCAGCAAAGGCAAGTATATTGCGGTTTCCCATGCCTGTCAGCTCCTTGTGGCAGTCATTGTCGATGTGCTTTATGTCAAGCATTACAAGGTCGGTGTATTTCAGCACCTCGTCTATCTTATCATGACTTTCGGGAGAGTAAACTCCCGCCGATGTATCAAGGCAGGTATGCACGCCCTTTTCCTTGGCAAGGCGGAACAGCTCCGCAAGAAACTCGGGCTGTGCCAGCGGCTCGCCGCCCGTAGCGGTTATGCCACCCGACCTCAGGAACTCCTTATAGGAGTCGTACTCCTTCATAAGGTCCTCGGCAGTACGCTCAGTACCGCCCGAAAAGTCCCATGTATCGGGGTTGTGGCAGTATTTGCACCTCATGGGGCAGCCCTGAAAAAACACCACGAACCTTACTCCCGGGCCGTCCACCGTCCCGAAGCTCTCTGTGGAATGTATGCGTCCTTTCATTTTCTGCACCTCTGTTCTGCGTATTTCAGCAGCTCGTCCCTGCTGTTGGGGAGCTGCTCTTCAATTACAAGCCCCAGCATTTCCTTCTGTATCTCGCCTATCTCAGCGCCTTTAAGTCCAAGCTGTACAAGCTCAGAGCCCGTAACAGCAAGTCCGCGAATGCTTCTGCACTCGTCATTTGCGATCACCTCACGCCCAAGCTCCTTCAGCCTGTCGAACAGGCTGATCTCCTCAAGGACGAACTCGTTTTTCGCGGAATTATCACATTTTTTCATCTCCATGAGCTCAAAGAAGAGCTCGTCGCCTATCCTGAACATCATTTTCTTCACGTCAGCTTTACTGCGGAGCTTCTTGCTGTGATTGGCTATAAGCGCCGTAGTATAGGCAATTGTCTTGTTATCATAGTGGAGCCGCTTCATTATAGCCGCTGCCATTTCCGCGCCCACGCGGTCGTGCTGCTTGAAGTGCCCCCTGCCCGTCTCGTCAAGCTTCATGCAGGCAGGCTTGCCGATATCATGGTAAAGTAGCGCCCTGCGGAGCTTCATATTCTCCTTGGGAGCAGTCCCCAAAGCGCGGACAGTGTGCTCCCAGACGCTGTACCTGTGGTAGGGAGAGCGCTGATCAAGCCCGATACTCGACTCAAATTCGGGGATAACAGCCGTAATGACGTCGCTGTACTCCAGAAGCACATTTACAGCATTCTCGCCGCAGATAAGCTTGTCCAGCTCGTCGCGGACACGCTCACGGGAGATATCCGCCAGCTGCTCCCTCATGCCGTGAACAGCGTCGGCAGTAGCCTTATCTACGGCAAATCCAAGCTGTGACGAAAAGCGGACAGCTCTCAGTATGCGGAGGGCGTCCTCGGAGAAGCGTTCCTGCGGGACCCCCACACAGCGGATAATGCCTGCGTCCATGTCGGCTCTGCCGCCGAACGGATCGACAATATTGCCGTGCCTGTCCATAGCCACGGCATTCACCGTAAAATCGCGGCGTCCAAGGTCGTCGGCTATATCAGCGGTGAACCGCACCTCGTCTGGACGGCGGTGGTCGGTGTACTCCCCGTCGATGCGGTATGTAGTTATCTCAAAGGACTCGCCGCCGCACAAAACAGTCACCGTGCCGTGCTTTATGCCCGTGGGAATGACCTTGTAGCCGCTGAATACCGCTAACATCTGCTCGGGCAGGGCATTGGTGGTAATGTCGACGTCATTGCAGAGTCTGCCCAGTATGCTGTCGCGGACGCAGCCGCCCACCATATATGCTTCAAAGCCGTGATCTTCAAGCTCTGTCAGTATTTTTTCCGTATTAGCACCTATTGTCAAGGCAGCCTCTCCTTTCATAAATTCCAATTTACGTTTGTAGGGGACGCCGCCCTCCCCTACAAATGGGTTCATGTTATTTATTGTGTAAGGCGCGGGACGTCGAGGACGCCGTCCCCTACTTTCTACTCACTACTTTCTGAACTCAAAATTTAGCAAAGCTAAATTTTGAGTTCGTATCCGCCTACAGGGCGTATGGTCAGCACATAGCAGCTCCCCGCGCCGAATATTCGCTCCATTTTCGCGGCATAATCCGCTGCAAGATAAGTCGGCACGAACGCCTGTATGGTTCCTGCAAAGCCGCCGCCATGAACTCTCACCGCGCCGTTTCCGCCGAGGAACCGCTTGCTCAGCATTATCGCCAGCGGTATCTGCTGGGACTGGGGAGCTTTGTTTGAATACAGATTTTGCAGCAGCTCCGCCGAGGACGTCCCCGACTCGTTCACTAATTGGAAAAAGCGCTCAGTATCGCCGTCCGCAAGAGCCTCAGCTTCTTCGGCAGCCCTTGTGTTCTCAGCAAAGAAATGGGCCGCACGCAGCAGCTCCCTGTCGGTACAGCTTTCACGAAGCTGTGGCAGCTTCTCATAAAATTCATCTTCATCTGCTTCACGTAGGAACTCACAGCCAAGAGCCTTGGCGACCTGCTTCATCTCGGAAGCTACCGCGCTGTACTCATCGGAGAGGTCGGCGTGACTGCCCTTTGTATCGGTAATGCAGACCGAGTAGCCTGCACGTTCAAAGTCAAAGTCCACATTGGTTATCTGCGGCTCATGGGGATCGGCAAAATCTATGGCGACGAAGCCTCCTGCGGCGCAGACCGTCTGATCCATAAGTCCGCTGGCCTTGCCGAAGTAGACGTTTTCCGCGAACTGGCTTATCTTGGCAAGCTCCGCCGCTTCGGTCTGTCCGCCGTTGTACTGCTCATTTATAATAGTGGCGATAAGTATCTCAAACGCCGCCGATGAGGAAAGACCGCTGCCGCTGAGGACATCCGAGGTCATATAGGCGTCAAAGCCGCCTGTCTCCACGCCCATTTCCGTGAATTTTTCAGCAATGCCGCGGATAAGCGCCGACGAAGTCCCTTTTTCGGCTTCAACAGGAGCAAGCTCGGAAAGCTCAACCTCGAACTGCGGATAGCCCTCGGAGGTCACACGGATAACGCCCTCCTCATGGAAAGCGACTATTGCTATCATATCAAGGCTCACAGCCGCCGCAAGCACGCAGCCGTGCTGGTGGTCGGTGTGGTTGCCGCCAATCTCAGTCCGTCCCGAAGCCGAGTAAACGTGTATATCGCCGCACTCGGGGTGAAGCCGCGAAAAGCTCTCCGCAGCACTGAGATAACGTGCTCTTGCACGAAGCACAGCCTTTTCCCCTGCACCGTAGAGCATATGGAGCTGTTCATCGAATGCTCCGTTTGATATTCCGTTTATAAGGTCATATAAATTCATACAGACAGCTCCTTTTTAAGTATGATTTAAGGCAGTCATATATGCCCTTGATACACATATCAATTGCACTTTCTTCTATTATACACCAACTCAGCGGCACAATCTACATTTTTATATTAATTTTAAGCTGTAGAATAACGCGCGGCATAATAGTGCATTTTCACGAATTTACTTAAATATTGCAATACCTATTGACTTAATTGCAACTCCACGCTATAATTTAATTAATCCATAGTTTGGGATTAATTAAAGGAGTTTGTTATGGCGGATATTAAAATCATTGGAACAGACCTGCCCTCCATTCCGTGGCAGGATAAGCCGCAAGGCTGTACATCTCCCCTCTGGAGATACACCGCGAACCCCATAATAGGCAGAAATCCACTGCCCGATGTGGCAAGGATATTCAACAGCGCAGTCATGCCCTACGACGGCGGATATATAGGCGTATTCCGCGGAGAACAGCGCAACGGTATCCCTCACATCTATCTTGGCAGGAGCAAGGACGCTCTGCACTGGGAGTTCGACAAAGAGAAGATACCCTTCACCGATAAAAGCGGCAAGCCCTTCATGCCGCCCTATGCCTACGACCCGAGGCTTGTAAAGGTGGACGATACATATTACATCATGTGGTGTCAGGACGCATACGGACCCACTATCGGCATTGCAAAAACTGCTGATTTCAAGCGCTTTGAGCGCGTCGAGAACCCCTATCTCCCATATAACAGGAACGCCGTGCTTTTCCCTCGTAAGATAAACGGCAATTTCGTTATGCTGTCGCGCCCCTGCGACAACGGTCACACTGCTTTCGGCGACATCTTCCTCTCGGAAAGTCCCGATATGGAGTTCTGGGGACGTCACCGCCATGTCATGGGACGTTCAGGGAACTGGTGGGAAAGCCTTAAAATAGGGGGCGGAGCAGCTCCGATCGAGACCGATAAGGGCTGGCTCATATTCTATCATGGCGTGGTGAATACCTGCAACGGCTATGTTTACAGCATAGGCGGAGCTATACTTGATATAGACGAGCCCTCAAAGGTGCTCCACCGCTGCGAGAATTACCTGCTCACTCCCGAGGAGGAATACGAAGAGCGGGGCTTTGTACCCAATGTCTGCTTCCCCTGTGCAGCCCTTACCGACGCAAATACAGGACGCATTGCATTATACTACGGCTGCGCGGACAGCTATGTGGGTGTAGCTTTCACTACAGCAATCGAGGTGTACGACTACATTATCGCCCACGACAAGCTTCAGCCCGAGGACGATTCCCTCGGCATAAGATAATGTGCTTTTCGAGCCTTTGGACATGATCCGTCCAAAGGCTCGCTGTTTTATCAATAATAATAGTCAGGGTCTCTTCTGTTGATGTGGACTATCCAGAAAATAACTGTCAGCACCACCGCACAGATAACGGTATACAGTAAAACGCCGCCGATATAGCTGAAATGTACGACGCATACCATAGCGCCGCCGTCTATGCTCTCCACATGCTTTGAAGTAACAGAGCCAAAGCCGTAGCTTCTCTTTGTCCAATAATGCTCGCCCTGTGAGAAATCAGCCTTTTTCATAAGCTCTCTGGCTGTCTTTGTGACCTTGAGCTCGCCCTTATAAGCATCATTCATTTTCTTGTACAGGCAGACAGAAGAATTGCGCCTGTCGTCCTCTTTTTCTGTTTCTTCGTAGATGTAGTAATCCGAGCCCTTTATGATCTCCCCGTCACAGGGAAATTCAAGGTGCAGGAGCTCGCTTCCCGCAGAGTCAAGCACTGTCAGCTCCGCAGGGTGGACTATGTAGCTTTCATCGACGGAAAAGGCGTCCAGCCTTACTGTCTCGCCAATACATTTTCCGAGACAGTCATAAAGCTCCTTGGCGCCGTCAAGCTTACAGAATTCATTGATATCGATAACGCCCTCTGCATTTTTGATATATTCCGAAGTTGTGCCGCCGACGTCCTTGTAGGCAACGGCAAAGATGCCCTCGGAAAGAGGCGTTGTGCCGTTCTCGTCAAAAAATATCTTTTTCTCCTCTATGATCTGATTGGAAAATAAAAAATTACCTCTGAAGTTCAGATCAGTGTAAAGACGGCTGTCACTGAGTATAGTACGAATGGCAAGCCTTGCAAGTCCGTTGGTTTTTCCCGAATTGCCGCTTTCGTCCTTATGAGGACGTATCATTTCGGTACTGCGCTGTGAATACCCGATCACCGAGCCCTCCATAAGCTTTACAGCGGTCATCTGAGTCAAAGCAGCTCCTGCTGCGTTTATTATGACTTCCAGCACCAGCATAATGGCAAGCCAGAGCACGATCCTTTTTACTTTATTCATGGTATACTCCCTTCTGTAAATCCCTTACATCACATAGCTGATTATATATTATTTTTACACAAAAGTCAAGCCGACGCCGCGGCTGCTCCGAAAGCGCAAAAAATGGCCGATCCGATTTTGGACTTGGTTTTTGCTTCGTCAAATTTACTAAGGGGTATTCCGTCAAATTGATGAAATACCCACAATTTCATTGTAATTGTGCACAATAAACGGTGTTAAAAATTGTCCGCAATATACTATCCTTGCGAATTTCACTGTGCTATTCTTCATTTCCGCAAAAAATACTTGCAGTTTTTTGTGAAATATGATAAAATATAGTGATACTTGAAAATGACAATAAAAAATAAAGTGTACTATATATAAAGGAGAAACATATGGCAAAGATCAAAGCGGCTGTGATCTTCGGCGGCACTGCCCGGGAACACGCCCTTTCACTGGCCTCTGCCGCAGAGGTCATAAAGAACATACCACGAGACACCTATGAGGTCATCTGCATCGGCATCACCCGCAAGGGACGCTGGCTGTTCTTCCCCGGCTCGCCCGAGGAGATAGCTGACGGAACATGGGAACAGAATACCGACTGCACCTCGGCTTTCATTTCGCCCGATCCTCTCCACAGAGGCATCATAACCATTGAAAACGGCGAGACCTCAGTTAAAAGGATAGACGTCGTGCTCCCCATACTCATGGGCAAAAAGGGCGGCGACGGTACTATACAGGGACTTCTTGACCTGTCGGGCATACCCTACGTCGGCAGCGGCGTGCTCGCCTGCGGTTCATGCATGGATAAGTCCCATACACACATGATAATGGACGATCACAACATAAAGACTCCCGAATGGGCGCTCATCACTCAGCGTGAGCTGAGCGAGCTGGACAAGAAATGCACCGAGATCGCCGATAGGTTCGGCTGCGATCTGGTGGTAAAGCCTGCAAAGAGCGGCAGCAATCAGGGCATCAGCTTCGTAAAGGACATGGAGGGCTTTCTGACCGCTGTCAAGGTGGCTTTTTCCAACGACAACAAGGTCATAGTCGAAAAATACGTACATGCACGCAAGCTTGAAGTGGCAGTTATCGGCTACGATAACCTCATATGCTCACCTGTGGGAGAGATAATCGCCTCCGATAAAATATATGACCCAAGCGACTTCAACGTAAGCTCGGGCGACGATCTCACTATCCCTGCCAATATAACTCCCGAGACTGCAAAAAAGGCAAAGGAGATAGCAACTACAGCCTTCAAGGCTCTGGGCTGCAAGGGCATGGCAAGAGTTGACCTCTTCCTCACCGATGACGGAGAGCTGCTCCTGAACAAGATCGGCACTATGCCCGGACTTAAAAGCACCAGCGTTTTCCCGAAGCTTATGGAACAGCTGGGCTACGACCATGAGGACCTCATAGACATGCTCCTCGAGCAGGCTGTGGAGAACTCGGACAGAAATTACTGAGAAAGACACTAAGGAGATAACTTTGAAAAATAACGTATTGATCTCTCTTACGAGCATACAGTGGCAGGAGAACGAAAAGAGCGAGACCGAGCTGCTCACCAAGGCAAGCCTCACCCGCGAGAACGGCTGGGACATAATCTCCTATGAGGACACCTCGGCTACAGGCTTTGAGGGCTCCGTCACTACTATAAAGGTGGACGACAGCAAGAATGCTTCGATCACCCGTGAGGGAACAGCAAATTCAGTGCTCTCGCTGGAGATAGGACGCAAGCACTTCTGCCAGTACGGTACTCCCTACGGCAATTTGCAGATAGGCGTCTACACCCACGCTATAGAGAACACTCTTGCCGAAAATGGCAGGCTGTATATGAAATATACCCTTGATCTTAATTCCTCGTATCTTTCAGATAACGAGATAATCATGACAGTACAGGCTCAGAACTGAGCCCGAAAGAAAGGATAGATAAAATGTCAGACCTTATCAATTCCGCTTCCCTCCGTCTCCGTGAGATAATCATGGACGCTCTGGGAGTTCTGGTATCAGAGGAAGCTATCCCCGCAGTTCCCCTGCCCAGCTTCAACATCGAGATACCTGCGGACAAATCCCACGGCGATTTTGCTGCGAATACTGCAATGGTATGCGCAAAGGCACTGAAAATGCCACCCCGCAAGATAGCAGAGCTCATATGCGAGAAGCTCAGCCTTGAGGGCACTATCTTCGAAAAGGCAGAGGTGGCTGGTCCAGGATTCCTCAATTTCTTCCTTGGAAGAAGCTGGTTCTCAGACGTAGTCCGCAGCGTTCTTGAAGAGGGCGGCGACTACGGAAAGACCGAGCTTGGCAAGGGCAAGAAGGTCCTCGTTGAGTTCGTTTCCGCCAACCCCACAGGTCCTATGCATATCGGTAATGCAAGAGGCGGCGCTATCGGCGACTGTCTCGCAAGCGTGCTCCAGTGGGCAGGCTATCACGCAGAGCGCGAGTTCTACGTAAACGACGCAGGCAACCAGATAGAGAAGTTCGGCAAATCACTTGAGCTCAGATACTTACAGCTCTGCTCACCAAAGGGTCAGGAGCTCATTGCTCAGTACAAGGACGACACCGACAAGCTCTGCTCCGTAATATATGAGGGCAGCGGCGAGGGCGGAGAGTTCCAGATGCCCGAGGACGTTTACCTCGGTACAGACATCATCGAGCACGCCAAGAACTTCTACGATATAAACGGCAAGGCTATGGAGAGCGTATCCGAGGAGGAACGCCGCAAGGCTCTCGTTGACTACGCGCTTCCTATTAATATAGCAGGTCTGGAACGCGACCTTAAAAAGTACCGTATCGTTTACGATAACTGGTTCAGAGAGAGCACAGTCCACGAAAAGAACGAGACAAAGCTGGTCGTTGACAAGCTCATGGAAGCAGGTAAGGCTTACGAGCAGGACGGTGCGATATGGTTCAAGGCTACGGAATACGGAATGGACAAGGACTTCGTATTAAAGAGAAGCAACGGTCTTTACACATATATCGTTCCCGATATCGCTTACCACTACAACAAGCTGGTAACACGAGGCTTCGACAAGGCTATAAACGTCCTCGGCGCAGACCACCACGGATACGTACCGAGACTTAAAGCCGCTCTCAACGCTCTCGGCGTTGACGAGACAAAGCTTGATGTAGTTCTCATGCAGATGGTAAGACTTGTCCGCAACGGCGAGACAGTAAAGCTCTCAAAGAGAAGCGGCAAGGCTATCACGCTGGTAACTCTCCTTGATGAGATACCAATAGACGCCGCAAGATTCTTCTTCAATCTCCGTGAGGCTAATTCACAGTTTGAGTTCGACCTCGGTCTGGCAATCGAAAAGACCTCACAGAACCCTGTGTACTATGTTCAGTACGCACACGCAAGAATTTGCAGTATGCTCAGAACTCTGGCAGACGAGGGCATAAATGTTCCCGAATCAGCAGACTTTGACCTGCTTTCTGACCCTAGAGAGATAGAGCTTATCCGCCACCTTGCTTCGCTTCCCCGCGAGATAGATATGGCGGCTAAGGCCTACGATCCCGCAAAGATCACAAAGTACGCTATCGACCTTGCTACTCTGTTCCACCGCTTCTACGACGCATGCAGCGTAAAGAACGCAGAGACTCAGCAGCTCAGGGACGCACGTATCCTCCTCAGCGTTGCAGTACGTCAGGTACTGAGAAATACACTGGAGATACTCAATATTGACCGTCCAGAGAAGATGTAAAAATTACAGCTTGGTTACAAAGAAGCAACTGCCCTTTGGCAGTATTTAACAAAAATCAACATATAATTAAGTCATGTTTGTGAGCCTTCAGACGAATGTTAACACTTTGTTAACAAATTAGAGCCAAAAATGTGTTACAATTTGTAATATGTTGAGGAGTAAAATGCTCCCCGACTCTCCTTGAAGGTCCGCTCAAAATAAGATCTTATTAAGAGAAAGGATGTAAATCATGTCCAACAGATTATTTCAGGGTTTAGTTCATCAGATGCGCGATTCTATCGACGCTACTATCGGTGTTGTTGACGAGACAGCTACGATCATTGCCTGCAGCGACCTTACTCGCGTGGGAACAACTAATGAGTTCGTATCTCTGGACCTCAGCGATTCACACGATATCTTTATCCGCGACGGCTTCACATACAAGCCCTTCGGTTCAAGAGTAAAGCCCGACTACGCTGTTTTCGTTGAAGGCGTAGACGACGCTGCTGCTAAATATGCAAGCATTCTTGCTATCGCACTTTCAAATATCAAGCAGTACTACGATGAGAAGTATGACAGAAACAACTTCATCAAGAATGTTATCCTCGATAACGTTCTCCCAGGAGACATCGTTATCAAGGCAAGAGAGCTCCACTTCAATGCCGAGATCAGCCGTGCTGTATTCCTTATCAGAATAATCTCAGCTAACGACATCTCTGCATATGATGTAATACAGAACCTCTTCCCTGACAAGAACAAGGACTTTGTCTTCAATATAACCGAGACTGATATCGTTCTCGTCAAGGAGCTCAAGAGCGCTGTTGACTCAAAGGACCTCGAAAAGCTGGCTCGCTCTATCGCTGATACACTCAGCAGCGAGTTCTATACAAGAGTAAACGTTGGTATCGGTACAGCCGTTGTCGGCGTTAAAGATCTTGCACGTTCATTCAAGGAAGCTCAGATGGCTCTTGAGGTCGGCAAGGTATTCGATACAGACAAGGTGATCGTTAGCTACGACAACCTTGGTATCGCTCGTCTTATCTACCACCTTCCCACAACTCTCTGCGAGACATTCCTCCACGAGGTATTCAAGGTGGGCAGCATCGAGTCTCTCGACCACGAAACACTCTTTACTATCCAGAAGTTCTTCGAGAACAACCTCAACGTTTCAGAAACATCAAGAAAGCTCTTCGTACACAGAAATACTCTCGTATACAGACTCGAAAAGATCAAGAAGCTCACAGGTCTCGATCTCCGCGAGTTCGATCACGCTATCATATTCAAGATCGCTCTCATGGTAAAGAAGTACCTGTCCGCTAATCCTGTAAAGTTCTGATCATTTATCAAGGGGTATATGAGGACTTTTTGAGGGCGGTTCTCCGCCCTTGACAGATTAAGGTAGGTGTAACCCATTGGTAGAACTTAAAAACGTATCCGTGACCTACTCCAGCGGCGTTGACGCTTTGAACAACGTCAGTCTGAAGATAAACGACGGCGACTTCGCTTTCGTTGTAGGTTCATCAGGTGCGGGAAAAAGTACTATGATAAAACTGCTTCTGAAGGAGATAGACGCTACCAGCGGTGTAGTTACCGTAAACGGCTATAACCTCAACAAGCTCAAAAAACGCAAGATACCTGAATTCCGCCGTACTCTCGGCTTCGTATTTCAGGATTTCCGCTTGATACCGTCAATGACAGTCTATGAGAACATCGCTTTCGTTCTCAGAGTTATCGACGCTCCCATCAAGTACATACGCAAGAGAGTCCCATACGTTATCAGTCTTGTAGGACTCCATGCAAAGACAAATTCTTACCCCGACGAGCTGTCGGGCGGTGAAAAGCAGCGTGTGGCTATTGCCCGTGCGCTGGTAAACGACCCCCAGCTCATAATCGCCGACGAGCCTACGGGTAATATCGACCCGGAGCTCTCCTACGAGATAGTTGAGCTCCTCAAGGGCATAAACGATCAGGGTACTACCATACTCATGGTAACTCATGAGCATGATCTTGTCCGTCACTTCGGCGGACGTATCATCAATATCACCGAGGGCGAAATAGTCTTCGATGAGGTCATCACAGGTACGGGTGACGAGCTTATACCCGATATTGACAGCGAGATAACTCCCGAGGCTATGGCTGTCGCTATCAGCGAAGCCGAGGCTGCCGAGGATACAGAGTCCGCGGATATGGTCAATACCGAGGAGGCTATCGACCTCCCTATCGAAAATATGACCGCCGATGATATAATATCAGCTATAGGCGGTATCCCCGATGCTGCCCCAAAGGCTGAAAAGGAAGATATGCAGAAGCTGGCAGACAATATCGACGTCGATCTGTCGCCAAAGCCCAAATCAGCCGAGCCAACTCCCCAGGAGATGCTCGCCGCACTCACAGAAAAGACTGAAGGGGGTGCGGAATGAAATTAAGCGGTATCAGATACCTCGCCGATCAGGGCGTGGAGAATATCTGGAAAAATAAAATGATGGCATTCGCTACCTTCTGCGTTCTGCTCATATCACTTCTCCTTGTTGGAATAGCAGGTCTGTTCTATATCAACCTCAATTCCATGATAAAGGGTCTGGGAAGCCAGAACGAGGTAGTCGTCCTAATGAACGTGGGCACTACCGAGGAACAGAACTCCGCAGCCGAGGCTGCTATAAAGGAGCTCCCCAATATCGACAAGGTGGAATTCATTTCCAAGGAGGACGCCCTTGCAAGACAGAAGGCAAGCCTCCCCAATGCTGAGAAAATTTTCGACGAGTATATCGGCAGCGACGCAAGCTTTATGCCTGACGGCTTCAGCGTTACCGTCAAGAACACCGATAAGATAACAGAGACTACACAGGAGATAAGCGCTATCGCAAATATCCAGAGCGCTTCTGCTTCACCCCAGGTCGCTGAGTTTCTCAGAGAGCTCAGAAAGGTGGTCTCTATAATCGCAGGCGCTATAATCATAGCTCTTGCCGTCGTTTCAATGATAATCATCTCCAATACCACAAAGGCAAGCGTTTTTGCACGCCGTGAGGAGATACAGATCATGAAGTACGTCGGCGCTACAAACGCCTTTATCAGACTCCCCTTCTTCGTTGAGGGTATGGTTACGGGCTTCTTCGCAGGCGCAGGTGCTTACTTCATAACATGGGCTATATACAGTTCAGCCTATAACATGATAAAGGAACAGGGAATGCTGATGAACACCTTCGGTGTGAGCAGTCTTATCCCATTCGATAAGATACAGTTCTACGTTATCATCGCATACCTTGTTTCAGGTGCTCTCATCGGCGCTCTCGGAAGCGTTGTCAGCACAAGAAAACATATCGACGTTTAATTACCGAAAATATGAAATCCAATTACGAAAGGAGTGTGCATTCGGACAGCAAACACCTGTCCGTTTAGCAGCTTATTATGGAAAAGCTACATATGTTTAAGAAGGTCATCTCATTTGTAACAGGAGCAGCTCTTTCACTTGCTCTTGTATCCTATTATCCATCTGCTACAGGCAAAAACAGTGCATCAGCAATGACTATCGCCGAGATGCAGGAGGAAATAAAAGCAAATAAAGAGACTATCAGTGAGCTCCAGTCTCAGCTGGACGCCCTTGCAGGCAATAAGGCTGAGGAGCAGAAGTATCAGGACACTCTCAACGAGCAGATAGCCGTTATCCAGGAGAATATCACTCTCCTTAATGCTCAGATAGAAAGCCTGAACTCAGATATCGACACAGCCAAGAACAATATCGCAGATCTCGACCAGTCCATCATCGACCAGCAGAACGAGATCGATGCAAATATAGAGCTCTTCAAGCAGCGCCTCTGCGCTATGTACGTTACAGGAAACGACAACCTTGCTACTGTTGTAGTAGGCACATCAAGCTTCTACGATATGCTTTCAAGAGTTGAAATGGTAAACCGCATCGCTTCCTACGACGAGCAGCTCATAAACGATATCCTTGCCGACATCGACAAAATGGAGACCTCCAAAAAGGAACTTGAAACAGAAAAGCTCAACCTCCAGATGAAAGTTGAAGAACAGGAAAAGCGTAAGGAAGAAAAGGATTCCGAGCTTGCTGTCCTAAACGACCAGTACTCAAAGACTCAGGCTGAGATAGCACGTATAGCTCAGGAAGAGGCTTATACCTCAGACCAGCTGGCAGAGCTGGAAGCTATGAACGCTGAATTCGACGCCGAGATATCCGCTGAGATAGCCCGTCAGGCAGCAGCTGCACAGGCAGCTTATGAGGCTGAACAGGCAAGACTCGCAGCAGAAAGAGCAGCAGCCGCTCAGGCATCAGCTCAGAGCAGCGGTTCATCATATACCGTTGATTATCAGCAGCCTGCTTATATCCCCGCACCTTCTGCTTCGGGATTTGCATGGCCTGCACCGGGATTCTGCTACATCTCAAGCTACTACGGACCCAGATGGGGTTCATTCCACGGCGGTATCGACGTCGGTGACGCAGGTATCCACGGCGGCGCAGCTTGTGCTTCAAAGTCGGGTACTGTTATCGCTGTATGCAACTCATGCACACATGACTACGCCAAGAACGGAAGCTGCGGCTGCGGCGGCGGCTACGGCAACTACGTCATAATCTCCCACGACGGCACATATTCTACCGTATACGGTCATCTTGCTTCGGCAGCCGTATCTGTAGGTCAGTACGTAAATCAGGGCGAGGTAATCGGCTATATCGGCTCTACAGGCTGGTCAACAGGCGCTCACCTCCACTTTGAGGTACGTGTCAACGGAAACCGTGTAGACCCGCTTGGCTACGTTAGTCCGTAAAATATAATATCAACGATTCTGGGCAGTTCTATCAACTGCCCGAATTTTTGTCAGAAAGCGATGATAATATGAATAAGAAAATCAGTCTCGGTCTGGCGCTGAGCCTTATCGCTATCGCTTCTGCGGTAACGTTTATACTGACTTCCTTTTTCTCGCTGCAAAGCTTCAACACCAAGGTAGTTGACGTAAACGAAAAGGCAAAGAAGTACAACTCGCTCCAGAGCCTCGACTCATACGTCCGCGAGAACTTCCTCGGCAATATCGACGAGAACAAGCTCAGCGACGGTATCCTCAAAGGCTATATCTCGGGACTTGACGATAAGTACTCAAAGTTTCTCTCCGAGGAGGAGTACCTTGAAGAGCAGAGTGAGGACGAGGGACAGCTTGTGGGTCTCGGTCTTACGCTCGATGCCGACGAGAGCGGCTATATCCGCATCGCCAATATAATGAGCGAGTCACCCGTACAGGAGGCAGGTCTCCGCGTAGGTGATATAATCACTATCATCGACGGCGTTGACGTACTGAATGCAGGCTTTGACGAATCCGTAGAGGCCATGCGCGGCATAGAGGGCTCGGAAATAAAGCTCACTGTCCGAAGAGACGGCATCGACAAGGACTATACCTTTACCCGCCGCTCTATGGAGGTCACTACCGTCAGCGGAAAAATGCTCAGCGAGACTATCGGTTATATTGAAATATCGAACTTCAAGAAGAATACTCCCCAGCAGTTCGTGGAAACTCTTGAAAGACTTACCTCAAACGGCGCAAAGGCAATAATATTCGACGTCCGCAACAACAGCGGCGGCATGGTGGATATGCTTTCGGACTGCCTTGACCCGCTTCTTCCCGAGGGTGTTATCGCTACTGCCGAATACAAGGACGGTCACAGCGAGACTCTCATTTACTCCGACGATACAAAGCTTGATATCCCAATGGCTGTTCTGGTAAACAAGAACACAGCCAGTGCGGCGGAGCTCTTTGCGGCTTCACTCCGCGATTTCGGCGGAGCAAAGCTTGTGGGCGAAAAGACCTACGGCAAGGGCGTTATGCAGAAGACCACCGAGTTTGGCAACAACGGCGCGGTAGTTCTCACCGTTGCAAAATACAGAACGACCGTGTCGGAATGCTATGACGGCGTGGGACTTGTCCCCGATGTGGCTGCCGAAAACGACGAAAATGCCGACTTTGATATGCAGCTTCAGGCTGCTGTCGATACCATAAGCCAAGAAATACTTTATTAATGCATAATTGCAGGGGCGTCCTTCGGGGCGTCCTTTTCAGTTGAGAGTTGAGAATGTAGGTGCGGATATTATCCGCACGCCAATAAACGTAAAACCATAAATTCTACACTGTAGAGGACGATGCCTACATCGCCCCGTGTGTTTCCGTTAAATTTGTCGGGCTGATGTGGGTGACTCCCTGTAGTACAGGGAGATGTCCGAAGGACAGAGGGTACGGGTGCCTGTTAGGCATCAGCCCCTACAGATGGTCATTTGATTTTTAACGTGTCACACGGGCGTACACTGTGCGCCCCTACTACTTTCTACTCTCTACTCACTACATTCTACTCACTGGCGGAACGCCCTTGGCGTTCCGCGGGGCTTGACTTTTTCGGCGTAATATAGTATAATATTATGTAATGCTATTTATTATCAAATATAAAGGAGTGCATTGATATGGCTACAAAGAAGATGTCCAGAGAAAGCTACGAAAAGCTCGTCGCTGAGCTCGATGACCTCAAGATCAATAAACGTAAGGAAGTCGCTGAAAGACTTAAAGTTGCCCGTTCCTACGGAGACCTCTCCGAGAACGCCGAGTACGATGAGGCTAAAAACGAACAGGCTATCCTCGAAGCTCACATTCAGGAACTCCAGTATACTATCGACAACGCTGAGATCGTTGACGACGAGAGCATTTCCGTTGACGAGATCGGTATGAGCTCCAAGATAACCATCAAGCGCGTTGACACAGGCAAGATCGAGACCTTCACTATCGTTGGTACAAACCACGCTAATGTCCGCGAGGGTCTTATCTCTGACGAATCACCTATCGGCAAGGCTGCTATGAAAAAGAGAGTGGGCGATATCTTCATCGTTGAAGCTCCCGCAGGCGAGCTCAAGTTCGAGGTCGTAGAGATCTCAAAGTAACAGCGAAAGGACGCATAAAATGAGCGAAAATCAGGTAAATTCACCTGTTCAGGCCGAGGAAGAGCCTGCTCAGGATATAAATGTATTAAAGAAGGACAGACTCGACAAGCTGGCTGACCTCCGCGAGCTGGGTCACGACCCCTTTGTTATCACCAAGTTCGATGTAACAGGTCACGCTGCCGACTACAAGAAGGAGTATGAGGCTAAGGAAGCCGAGATACTTGCTGCTGTCGGCGATGACGAGGAGAAGAAGAATGCCGAGCTTGAAAAGCTCAATGAGAATATTATCCGTATCGCAGGCCGTATCATGAGCTGGAGAGATATGGGTAAGGCTAACTTCATCGATGTCCGCGACAAGACCGACCGTATACAGGTATACGTTCGTTCAAACGACGTTGGCGCAGACCTGTTCAAGGAATTCAAGAAGAAATGGGATATCGGCGATATCATCGGCGTTGAGGGCTATGTGTTCAGAACACGCAAGGGCGAGATATCTATCCACGCAAAGAATATCACCCTTCTTACAAAGTCTCTGCTCCCTCTCCCCGAGAAGTGGCACGGACTGAAGGACACAGATACAAGATACCGTCAGCGCTATCTCGACCTGGTTATCAATCCCGAGGTAAAAGACACATTCATCAAGCGCTCAATGATAATCTCATCTATCAGACGCTACCTTGATAATCAGGGCTTCATGGAAGTTGAGACACCTATGCTTGTCTCCAACGCAGGCGGCGCAGCTGCAAGACCATTCGAGACACACTACAATGCTCTCGATGAAGATGTTAAGCTCCGTATCAGCCTTGAGCTCTACTTAAAGAGACTTATCGTAGGCGGTCTTGAGAGAGTTTACGAAATAGGCAGAGTTTTCAGAAACGAGGGCGTTGACACCCGTCACAACCCCGAGTTCACACTTATGGAGCTCTATCAGGCATATACAGACTACTATGGCATGATGGACCTTACCGAGAATATGTTCCGTCACGTTGCTCAGGAGGTTTGCGGTACAACCTGCGTTCCCTACGGCGAGCACATGATCGACCTTGGCAAGCCTTTCGAGCGCCTTACAATGATAAACGCTGTAAAGAAGTACTCAGGCGTTGACTTCAACGAGATAAAGACTCTTGAAGAAGCACGCAAGATAGCTGACGAAAAGGGCGTAGAGTACGAAGACCGCCACAAGCGCGGCGATATCCTCAACCTCTTCTTTGAGGCTTATGTTGAGGAGCACCTCATTCAGCCTACATTCATCATGGATCACCCCATTGAGATATCACCTCTCACAAAGAAAAAGCCCGATGCTCCCGAGTATGTTGAGCGTTTCGAGCTGTTCATCACAGGTCGTGAGATGTGCAACGCTTACTCCGAGCTGAACGATCCTATCGACCAGCGTGAGCGCTTCAAGGCTCAGGAAGAGGCTCTCAGTCAGGGCGACGAGGAAGCAAACCGCACAGATGAGGACTTCCTCAATGCACTTGAAATTGGTATGCCTCCTACGGGCGGTATCGGCTACGGCATTGACCGTCTGGTAATGCTGCTCACAAACAGCCCGTCTATCAGAGATGTACTTCTCTTCCCCACACTTAAAAGTCTTGACAAGTAATCCCTTTCATTCCGCAAAGGAGCAATGATATGAAAAAATTACACCCTGTTGCCGCAGCATGGCTCTCTGTTTTGATAATGATGATCGGAGTTGGCATCGGAATGCTCGGAATGGCACTATTAAACCATAAGGTGCTGAGTGTTCTGGCTGCTATTCTGGGCATTGCCGTCTTTATAGCAGGTGTTGTTTTCAACCTCATAAAGGTGCGCTGTCCTCACTGCGATACTTACCTTGGCAGGACATCAGGTCCCAAATGCCCTTTCTGCGGAAATGATCTGAACAAGTAAAAACACATTCGGGCGGCTCATGCCGCCCGTTATCGTAAGGAACATACTATGAAAGAAAAAGATAATAGCAATGAAAATACTGCTCCCGAAAAAGACGAAAAGATCGAGATCAATAAAAGCGTGTTCAAGGTAAACAAGGAGCTCCGCAAGCAGCGCGAGGAAGAGCAGGCTAAAAAAGAGCAGGAGATCGCCGAGAAGTACGCACAGCGCGAAAAAGAGAAGAAAGAAGCCTATGAGAAGAAGCTCCACGACGAAAGAATAGAGCTCATGCGCCTAAAGCAGGGCGTACTCGATGAATCGGAAGCCACTATCCACGAGGAAAAGGAAGAGGAAGTACAGCTGAGCTTCGGCAAAAAGATAGCCAACTTCTTCTATCACAACAAGTGGTGGGTAGGTCTGGGCGTGTTCTTCATTGCTCTGGGCGGATACCTTGTGTACGATCTGCTGTCAAAGCCCAATCCCGATATGGTCATACTCATGATCTGCGATAACAATCCCGTGGGTACTTCCACATTCCTTGAGGAGTACTTCGAGGAGTACGCCGAGGACTCCAACGGCAACGGCAAGGTGCTTGTGAATGTGTACTATATCCCCTACGGCGACGACGATTACCAGAACTACGTAAACGGCGTACAGACCAAGATAACCACATTCCTGAACAATGCTGACGGCGTAATGGTCATCGGAAACAAGAAGACTGTGGACGATCTGCTCCCTGCCGAGGAGAGCTTCGTTGACCTGAGCAGCATCTATCCCGACGATCCACATGTGGACGGTTACTTCTACTACATCAAGGATACGAAGTTTGCCGAGCATATCGGCGTAACTCCCGACTCAATAACCGAGGATATGTTCTTTGCACTGCGCAAGCCCAAGGACGTTCTCAACGACAGCAAGGAGAAAATGCAGGAGACCTACGATAAGGACTTCCCCACATTTGACCGTGTAGTAAAGGCATTGTCCAGTGAAGAATAACTGTAGGGACGACCATTGGTCGTCCGCTCAATTCATAATTTATAATGCATAATTCATAATTATTGTGTCCGCTTGCGCGGACAAATTATAAATGACAATGTGTAGGGGCTGCCTTTGGCAGCCCGTCTTTATTTCATAGAAAACTGCGGACGCCCAAAGGGCGCCCCTACATTCTCAATTCTCCATTCTCAATTGGCGGACGCGCAATACGCGTCCCTACAATATTCTTTATCATAAATAACAAGAAAAGGCTTCACATATAATGATGTGAAGCCTTTGATATTTGTCTTATTGATCAGACACCGTACTTAGCTGTAGCAACGGGAACACCAGGGCCCATTGTTGAAGTAACTGTGCAGCTCTTGAGGTAAGTACCCTTAGCAGCAGCAGGCTTTGCCTTAACAACAGCTTCCATAAGTGTGTTGAAGTTCTCTTCAAGCTTTGCAGCGCCGAAAGAAGCCTTTCCGATAGGACAGTGAATGATATTTGTCTTGTCGAGACGATACTCGATCTTACCAGCCTTAGCCTCTGTAACAGCCTTTGCAACATCGGGTGTTACTGTACCGGCCTTGGGGTTTGGCATAAGACCACGAGGTCCGAGGACCTTACCGAGACGACCAACGAGACCCATCATATCAGGTGAAGCGATAACTACGTCGAAGTCCATCCAGTTTTCCTTCATGATCTTGTCAACGAGATCCTGACCGCCAACGAACTCTGCGCCAGCGCCCTGAGCAGCCTCGTACTTGTCTTCCTTACAGAATACGCATACTCTTACAGTCTTACCTGTACCGTTAGGAAGTACAACTGCACCTCTAACCTGCTGGTCAGCGTGTCTTGAGTCAACGCCGAGACGGATGTGAGCCTCTATTGTCTCATCAAACTTAGCCTTTGCGTTCTTGCAAACGAGGTCAAGAGCCTCTGTGGAATCATACTGCTTAGCATAATCAACAGCCTTTGCGCTGTCAACATATTTTTTGCCGTGTTTCATTATATTTCCTCCTATTTAAGTGGTAATACCGAGAAGCTTATAGCTTACCCGATTAGCGGAATCTTCCTCCCACCAATAGAACTCTGAACGGGGATATCCCCACTTCATCATTCATTAAATTGATTAGTCAACAACTACAACGCCCATTGAACGAGCTGTACCAGCGATCATGCTCATAGCTGCCTCGATAGAACCTGCATTGAGATCCTGCATCTTAGTCTCAGCTATCTTCTTGACCTGCTCCTTAGTGATGTTTGCGACCTTTGTCTTATTGGGGACTCCCGAACCGCTGTTGATGTTACAAGCCTTCTTGATAAGAACTGCTGCGGGTGGAGTCTTTGTGATGAACGAGAATGAACGGTCTGCGTAAACAGTAATAACAACAGGGATGATCATACCGATGTCGTTCTTTGTTCTCTCGTTGAATTCCTTTGTGAATGCCATGATATTAACACCGTGCTGACCGAGTGCCGGACCAACAGGTGGTGCAGGAGTAGCCTTTCCTGCTGCGATCTGAAGCTTAATGTAGCCAACTACTTTCTGTGCCATGTAATTCGCACCTCCATAAATGTGGTAAATGGCGAGGCAAGAATTATTTTACCTCTCCCACTGAATCCATACTGCGGATTCTTTTTGACCTGAATTAGTCCTCCACCTTAACTACCTGATTGATAGGCAGAGTTGTGGGGGTTTCACGACCGAACATTGAGACAAGAAGGTCTACGGTGCGGTCGTCGATATTGATGTTCTGAACAACGCCGATAAATCCGTCCATAGCAGTACCCGAGATGCGCACGCTGTCGCCGACTTTGAAGTTGACGGTAACGGTTGCGACTTCGAGACCGAAGAGCTTCTGGACTTCCTCTTCCGAAAGCGGAGTAGGCTCTGAAGCAGGACCTACGAAGCCTGTACAGCCTCTGGTATTTCTAACGACGTACCATGAATCGTCGTTCATGATCATCTTGACGAGAACGTAGCCTGGATAGGTCTTACGCTCTACTTCTTTGGTTTTGCCGTCTGTGATCTCAGTAGCCTTTTCGGTAGGAACTCTTACCTCTTGGATAAGTTCATGAAGCTTGCGGTTTTCTACGACCTTTTCAATATTCTGAGCTACCTTATTCTCATAGCCCGAATATGTGTGTATAACGTACCACTTAGCTGCTTCTGACATAATATTCCTCCTAATAAGAATTAACCTGCGTTATAGATGAGACGCAGTAAACCGAGAAATCCCTGATCGATCAGTCCAACAAGGATAGCTGAGCCGACGATAACGCCGAGAACGACTGATGTATTGTTGATAACTGTCTTTTTGGTTGGCCAAACCACTTTTTTGAATTCTACTTTGAGGTCCTTGAACCACTTGCGGATCTTTCCGCCTTCTTTTTTCTCGGACTTCTTTTCCGAAGTTGTATTCTTAGCCATAAAAATACTCCTTCCGATTACTTTGTTTCCTTGTGAAGAGTATGCTTTCTGCAGAATTTACAATGCTTCATCATTTCAATTCTGTCCGGGTCATTCTTCTTGTTTTTCTTGGAAACATAGTTGCGCTGCTTGCACTCTGTACAAGCTAAAGTAACCTTTACTCTCATATCGGCACCTCCTGAATTAGTACTTCCTTTGTTACCAAAGGTAGGTTGTTTGCCTCCCTCGCACGGGGACAAAAAAATAAACCCCCAACGAGGTACTAATATTATAACACATATAAATGGGAATGTCAAGCCTTTTTTTGAAGTTTTTAGCAGGGGCGGATATTATCCGCCCCTGCTGTTATCCATTAGCTTGTAGGGGACGGTTACTCCCTACAGTGTAGGGAGATGTCCGAAGGACAGAGTGTCGCGGCTTCTGTTGGAAGTCCTCGACGTCCCGCGCCTTACAATGAAATGAACATGAACGTATTGTAGGGGCGCACATTGTGCGCCCGTGTATCCCGTTAAAAATCAAATGTCTCCTGTGTAGGGGCGGCGGAACGCCGCCCCTACAATTATGAATTATGCATTATGAATTATGAATTAAATCCGCGCTGTTGACATTCCCCGCCCTACATATTATAATATATATAACAATAGCCAAAGGAGCTGATAGTATGTCCCATGATATCAAGGTCTCGGTAATAGTCCCCGCCCATAACGAGGAAAAGTACGTTGTCCGCTGCATTGACTCCGTAAAGGCGGCAGCTGCCCGTGTGAGATGCGGCGTTGAGGTTATCATAGTCTGCAACAGATGCACCGACCGCACTGCAGAGCTTGCAGAAGCTCACGGGGCTCGCGTAGTCACCGACGAGAGCCGTTGTATCGCTAAAGTCCGCAACGCAGGCATAAAAGCTGCCCGCGGCAAGGTCATAATGACTATTGACTGCGACAACCGCATGACTGAGGGTACTATCCGCGAGGTGCTGGGCATGCTGAACAGCGGAGAATATATCGGCGGCGGAGCTCCCCTGCGCTTTGAGCGCTGCTCCTTCCCCTTATGGCTCAACGATATGATGTGCAGGGCAGGCTTTAAGCTCACAGGGCTGTACTGCGGTATATTCTGGGCTGAGAAGTCCACATTCGACGCTATAGGCGGCTTTGCCGACAAAAAGGCAGGCGAAGACATAGCAACTGCTAAGAATATGCGTGCCTACGGCAAAAAGCATGGCAAGCAATACGGCTGTCTCCGCAGGAACTATCTTATCAACTCCACGCGGAAATACGACGATATGGGAGACTGGCTGTATTTCAAGCTCATATTCAAAAACGCAGGCGCTATGATAAAGGCTGCTCTCGGCGACCGCACCGACTACGACAAGCTCATGGACGAGCTCTTTTACGACTATAACGGCTGATAAGGCGTTTAGCTGTAATTCTTGGCGACACGGTAGTCCACAGAGCCTGTGAACGGGTCGTAGATTATATCCTCATTGTCCTTTTTGGCAACGATGTATGAGCTCTTGTAAAACAGCGGTATGAAGCCGTACTGCTCAAGGAGAGCCCTCTCCGCAGCGGCATAGCTGTCCACAAGCTTATTCACTGACGGGCACTGCATTATGCTCTCAGTGCTTTTCAAGCCGCCCTCAGCGCTTTTCAGGCACTCGTTTTCGCCGAACTCATCAAATACTGCAAGTCCGCTGTTGAAATCGGCTTTCAGCGGATACAGTGCGATACTGTAATCGCCGTTTTCTATCCTCTCATTGAACTCCTTGGAGGTAAGGTCCTCGATACCTATATAAATACCGAGGATATCCTGCCAGCTCTGTGAGAACAGGTGCAGGTATCTCGAATCAACGGTACCGGAGTCAACTATAATTTTTACACTTTCCACGGAGCTGATCTTCAGCTCCTCTTTTGCTTTTGCAAGGGACTCCACAGCCTTTTCCCTGTCGAACATATCGAACTGCTTATCGGAAGCAAGGTCGCGGTAGCTTCTTCCGAGAATATCCACAGCAGGCGGTATGACGCCATAAGCTACCTGCAAGTCGCTGTCAAGCTCCCCTTTCAGGGACCCCCTGTCAGCCGCATAGGCTACAGCCTTGCAGAGCTCCTTATTTGAATAGAGCTTATCCTTTGGATTGAAGATAAGTCCGAGGGTAGTGGCTTTTTGTCCGATAATGCTGTACTTCTTGGGATTGTAGCCGCCCACCTTCATGGCAGTGAAGCATTCCGCCTCGTCCTCCTTGAAAGCCTGCTTTACTCCTGCCTCATTGTCCTGTATGGAGAAGCTGACAAAGGTCGGCAGCACCTCGTAGTCGTCGCGCTCGTTGGCGGTATTCTTTCGCATATAGAGTATATTGTTATTTCCGTAGGGGTCGTAGAACCACTGGCGGACATAAAAGGGCCCGTTGGACATTACAGACCTGTCGTCGAGACCGTATCTGCCCTTGGTGGAGATGAAGAACTCCTCATTGCAGGGAAAAGCCGCAGGCGTGGTAAGAAGTCCGAGAAACTCCGCGCAGGGGTATTCAAGGGTTATCTGAAGCTTATAGTCGTCCAGCGCTTCCACACCCAGAGCCGTTGTGGCATAGCCGCCCTCGGAAACGCGCTGGCTGTTCTTGATGCACTTAAAATCCGCTGCATAGGGAGAATGCATCTTCGGGTCGAGGAGTCTCCTGAACGCAAAAACGTAATCATTGGCAGTAACAGGGAACTTCTCATCGTCGTCGATGGCGTCATCTTCGTTTGTATCAAAAAACCAATAGTTATCGTCTCTCAGGTCAAAGGTATAAACGCAGCCGTCCTCTGACACGGAATATTCCTTTGCATTGCAGCATACGATACTTCCGCTGCTGTCTTTCACAACAAGGCCGCTGTACAGGTTTTTTATCACCGTAGCCGATGATGGGTCGCCTGCGAACTGTGGGTCGAGGCTCTGGGGATTGCTTGCCAGTGCAGCACCGTACATATGTCCCGCACCGCTTCCGCGCTTATCCTCATCATTGCCGCCGCAGGCTGTTATTCCGCCTACAGCAATAGCCGCGCAGGCAGTAAGTGCCAATATCTTTCTCTTTTTCACATTCTTCTCCAATCTTTCCATAAACCATAATTTTGCGCATAAGCGCAAAGATGAGAGTTGAGAATTGAGAGTTGAAAGTTGCGGTATCGCCTTCGGCGATATCATTTAAATAATGTGAGCGCAACGAACACATTATCTCTCAACTCTAAACTAAATCAAAATAGTCCCCCGATAACGGGGGACATTTTTGCTTTAATTCATGCTGACTGCTACTATAAATCCGTCAATGTTGTTTCCCGAAACAGTATATGTCTTGTTCGAGGGAACAGGAACCTCTGTATCTCCTGTGGAATTTGCAGGAGCATAGTACATCTGATAAAGCTTCTTATCGACCGTCACCTCAAGCGGGCTATCCTTAGTATGCTCCTTGATCTTGTCGATATACTCCTCAAGGCAGAGAGAATTCTGCTTCATATACATAGCATGAGGAACTCCCACGTATCTGTATGTATAATCTCTTGCACGCTCGTGGGTGTAGTTCTCCTTACCCTCGGGGAAGCGGATCACGAAGCCGTACTCTGCGGCATGCTCGTCGATATAGCTGTAAACGCCTGTAGGCGAATAGTAACCCGAGCTTGAACCGTCTGACGGTACGATAGCAAGATCCAGAGATCTGCCTGTATGGTAATCGGAACAGCCGCCCTGGAACTGGGAATTGCCGCTGTAGTAAGCGTCATTCTGCTCGTCCATTGTACGGTAGCCGCCGATAACATAGATATCGGAATTCTTATTCTCGTTGTAGAAAGCCTGCATAAGAGCCTTGAGCTGATCAAGAGTCTCCTTATGGAGAGATGTTACCATATCGCGTGTATGGAAAACCGAGTCGTCGATATTTCCGTAAAGCACGGTCTCCTCCACATCTCCCTCCGCGAATTTATATTCGTGGTCGGAGTTTACAAGCAGAAGATTGCCTGTATTAATATCAGCTGCCTTATGTACTTCTGTAGTATACTGTGATTCGGACGGCTTCTGACCGTCGGTAGAACCTGTGATTATCGATCTTGTCTCATTGCTTGACTCGAGGTTATCCACAATTGATGACTGCTGAGTGTTATCAACGTTTGTTGTCTGTGCCTGTGTAGCGGAGTTTTTGTTCTTTCCCTTGCTTGAGCAGCTCTTAACGCATGACGAAAGCACAACGATAAGTACTACCAGAACAAGGATAACCGCAACAAGTCTGTCGTATCTTACTTTATATCTCTTTGATACCCTGTCTCTTTTGCGGTTTCTTCGCTTATCTCCGTTAGTCATAAAACGAAATCGCTCCTTAAAGAATATTCGGTTTTATCGGCAGTGCACGATGACTGCCTGTGATGTATATATGTTGCACATAACAGTGCGGAAGAAGTCATATTTCTCTTACATTGAGTATTATATCACAATTTTTTGTACTTGTAAAGTGTTTTTTTTATTTTTTGCACTAATTTTTTATAGAAAAATGCAACATAGTGCACGAAGCAGCTCCGAATGTCCACAAAAAGCCGTGGTCAATCCTCATTTTTCGCCCTTCTTCTGTACTCGGTAGGGGTGCAGCCCTTATGCTGTTTGAACTGCCGCATAAAATAGGACTCATTGTCATAGCCGCAGGTCTCGGATATGGCAGTTACCGAAAGGTCGGTGTTTTTCAGCAGCTCAGACGCATGGATAAGGCGGCTCTCGATTATGTCCTGCTTAAAGGAAACGCCGAAGGCTTCAAGATATATGCGGTGGAAATAGGTCCTGCTTATCTGAAGATCCTCGCAGGTCTCCTCAACAGACCAGTCGGCAGTAGGATCCTCATATATCGCTTCACGGACCTTTCTCAGGTCGGCGTAACGGGGGATCTTCTCTTTGGGGTCGATTTCGGGAGCATCGGTGATATCGCTCAGAGCGATGAATATGATACGCATGGAGAGCTCCATAAATTCGCTGAAATGTCTTCCGCGGTGCATGGACTGTGACTTCATGGAGCGCAGAGCGCTTGCGATAACAAAGTCGTCCTCCAACTCCACGGGTATATCCTGAGTAAGGTTCATGGAGCTGATGTACTGCCTGTCCGCGGCAGAGGTCTTGAAGCTGACGATATCATAGCGCATGGACTTGCCATTCAAAGGGCGGAAGCTCTGCTTGTAGCCGCTGGTGAGCAGTGCCGCCGACGGCTTTGAGGTCTGCTTCCACGCTCCCCCGTCCATATATGCAACGGGACTTCTGAAAAACAGCAGCACGGGGTCGGCGCCCATTTCGCCTCCAAGGGCGGTATTGCGCCTGCAATTGAGCAATATGCGGTTTATCTTCACAGTGCCTCCCCCTCTCTGCTTCAATACAAATCAAAGGGAATATCTATCAGGATATTCCCTCTTTTATCATTCTGCGCTTTCTGCCATACGTACAGCTTTCATCATGATAGCACATTCAAGGCGCTTCTTTTCCAGCTGACATGATATATTATGAGCAGTTCTTATATCGCCCATATACTGATAATTATTTGCATTGCAGCCGCCGCTGCAATAGAACTTAGCCCAGCACTCGCGGCAGTCGGGCTTTGAGTAAACGTGGGCCTTGGCGAAGTCAGCTTTCATCTCCTGATCGAAAGTACCCTCGTCTATGTTGCCCATTTTGTACTCGTCGATGCCTACGAACTGGTGACACGGGAAGATATCACCGTCGGGAGTTATAGCCACATAGTCGTTTCCGCAGCCGCAGCCTCTCAGGCGCTTGATAGCGCAGGGACCCTGATCAAGGTCAAGCATGAAGTGGAAGAAGTTGAACTTCTTACCCTTCTTCTCGTTTTCGAGAAGTCTCTGTGCAAGCTTTTCGTACTCCGCAAAAACTGTGGGCAGGTCTTTCTCGGTGAGTGCGTAAACGTCGTCGTCTCCCACAACGGGCTCAACGGATATCTGGTCGAAGCCTGCCTCGTTAAGAGCGAATACGTCGTTGGAGAAGTCAAGGTTCTTGTTAGTGAATGTACCTCTTACATAGTATTCCTTATCGCCTCTGCCTGCAACAAGCTTCTTGTACTTGGGCATGATGATGTCATAGCAGCCCTGTCCGTTGGGAAGAACGCGGAAGTAGTCGTTTACTTCCTTGCGTCCGTCGATAGAGAGGACAACGTTCGACATCTCGCGGTTTATGAAGTCTATCTTCTCATCGTCAAGGAGAAGTCCGTTTGTGGTGATAGTGAAGCGGAACTTCTTGTTGTACTCTTTTTCACGGCTTCTTGCGTACTCCACCACCTGCTTCACAACATTGAAGTTCATAAGGGGCTCGCCGCCGAAGAAGTCAAGCTCCAGATTGGGACGGTCGCCCGAATTTTCCAGCAGGAAGTCGATAGCATGCTTTCCTGTCTCAAAGGACATAAGCTTTCTGCCCTTGCCGAAGTCGCCTGTGGAAGCAAAGCAGTACTTGCATCTGAGTTGGCAGTCATGGGCGATATTAAGGCACATAGCCTTAACTGGAGAAGCTACGGAGTACTGAGCGTACTTCTCGTAATCGTCCTCGGAGAAAAGTATCTTATCGTTATAAAGCTCAACTATCTCGCTGTAGCACTCGCGGATATCCTCGGGAGCGTAGGACTTTGACAGCTTGTCCACCACGCTCTGAGGACATTCATCCTCGAATGGAGGCTCAACATTGTCGAGCAGGTCGTATGTGAGCTCGTCCACCAGATGAACTCCGCCGCTGTTTACATCAAGGACTATATTCAGTCCGTTAAGCTTATATTTATGTATCATTTCAGGTACCTCTATTCAAAAAATATGAGGCAGCATTTGCATACTGCCCCGACTTATCTTAGCCTTTAGCTTATCTCTCGCACTTCTGGTTTGCAACTGTGCAAGAAGTCTTGCAAGCAGACTGGCATGAAGCCTGACACTTGCCGCAGCCGCCCTTCTTAGCGGACTCTTTGAGATTAGCCTTATTGATAGTCTTGATATGTTTCATTTTTATGACCTCCATAGGTTTTAACGGTATTCACCGCAGAATACTTTATAATATTATACCATACATCGGTACACAATGCAATAGTAATTTCAAATAATTTATTCTTTTACCGATATCACTCTTCAGGTAAGAAGATACTGTCGTAAACAAAATTGTAGATATCGATATATGTGTTCGATGTGTAGTGGAGACCGTCAGTTGTGCCGTAGCCGTTCCACATAAGGTAGGTATATGAATCGAGGAATGTTATCCTGCTGTCCAGTCCGTCACGCATTGCATTGTTGAATGCTTCTATCCTGCTGTTGAGGTAGCTGTATCCGCAGTCACACGGATTTACCGACAGGAAGATGACCTTGTTGTTGTCAAGGAACTCATCGGGCAGACTGTTGTAAAGTCTGAGGTAAGCGCCGCTGTCAAGATCGTTGACTCCGAGATTGATGATAACTGTCTTGTTGCGTATCTGGCATATCTGGTCATAGTTGTTCCTAAAGAGACCGATACCCGCACCGACTTTGGCTACGTTATCAATGGCTACATATCGCGAGAGTCCCACTGTACGTGAATCTCCCACCCAGAACCACTCTTCGTACTCGCTGTCGATACGCGGAAGAGTATACTCGAAATCTGATGCTTCTACTGCCTGCTGTACCTCAGTAGGCTGAGACTGAGGAGCTTCGCCCGTATTCTGAGCTGTTTCTCCAACTGTTTTTCTCTGCTCGAGACCGTTTTGTTCAAGGAAGTCAGAAAAAATTGCTTTTTCATCACTTACCAATGCCCATGCATAATAAGAAAGTATCATGGAAGCATCGGTAGCATCAAGCTTTCCGTCACCGTTGACGTCGCCTGCTGATTCCTCATACGAATAAAGTGGACTTTCATGTCCGGAAGAAACTGACGCATATGCATCAAGAACGCAGGAAGCGTCCAATGAGTCGACCAAACCGTCGCAGTTCACGTCGCCGATCATAAACAGACCTGCTTCTCCGTGAGCGGTAAGACCTGCTGTATTCACAGCAAGCACCGCAGCTGCGGTAAGGCTCATAAGCGTTTTTCTTGTCATAGATTTACTCCTTTTCACTGGTCAAGCTCAATCAGAAGCTCGAAATCCGCATCGATCCTCTGTTTAAGCTCTTCGATCTCGGCGCATTTACGATTCATAAGCTCGTAATCGCTGTAGACCTCTTCTCTGCCGATCTCCTCGGTGAGGGAGTCTATCTGTGCCTGCAGATCGTCGATTTCCTTTTCAAGGCGTCTCATTTCGTTTTTTCTCGCAGCGTCAGCACTTCTCTGCTGCTTACTGCGATACGTCTTTGCAGATCTTTCCTTGGCTGCTTCCGCAGCCTTCTGCATTTTTTCGGCTTCGAGAGCTTTTCTCTCCGCCGCCTGCTCCTCGCGGAGCACATCGAGATACTTATTGAAGCCATAGTTATGAAGTCTATAGCTTCCGTCGGTGAGCTCGATAAGTCTGTCAGCGATCTTGCTTAAAAGGTAGCGGTCATGGCTGACAAATACGACCGTACCCGTATATTCAGCCAACGCCTCCTCGATAGCCTCTTTTGAGCTGAGGTCGAGATGGTTGGTAGGCTCGTCGAGAATAAGTACGTTGCCGTGCTCCTGCATCATTATAGCGAAGCAGAGCTTGGCGCGTTCGCCGCCGCTGATGACTCCTGTCTCCTTGAACACGTTCTCGCCTACAAGGCGGACCTGTGCAAGCAGGCTGCGGACCTCCAAGTCCGACAGCAGCGGGTAGCGGCTGTGGAGCTCCTCCATAACTGTGAGCTCTTTATTAAGGTTGGTGCTCTCCTGCTCAAAGTAGGAGATCTTTATATTGCTGTTCCAGCGGACAATGCCTTTATGCGGGAGCTGCTCCTGTATTATGCGAAGCAGCGTGGATTTGCCGATGCCGTTATCGCCGATGATACCGACTTTTTCGCCTCTGCGGACTTCAAAATCAAGAGTATCCACAAGGGTTTTACGTGCTGTACCCTCTCCTACGGAGATGTCCACGCCCTTGACCTTGAGCACGTCTATAGGCGGCTCAACGGCGTATGTGAAGCGTATCTTCGCGTGTTTTGTATCGTGGACGGGACGTTCCACACGTTCTATCTTTTCAAGCTGTTTTCTTCGGCTCTGAGCCATTTTCGTAGTGGACGCACGGACGAGGTTCTTGGCAACGTATTCCTCCATATGAGCTATCTGCTTCTGCTGTATCTCATATTCCTTTTCGCGGCGTGCGTCGTTTTCCTCGCGCTGACGGACAAAGGCGGTATAGTTGCCTCTGTAGCGGGTAAGGACTCCCCTCTCTATCTCGCAGATAGAGGTGCAGAGCCTGTCGAGGAAGTATCGGTCATGGGACACTATGAGCACCGCGCCCTTGTAGGAGCGGAGGTAGTCCTCAAGCCACATTATCGTCTTGAAATCAAGGTGGTTGGTAGGCTCGTCCAGAATGAGCAGATTGGGCTCTTCAAGAAGGAGCCTTGCAATGCAGAGACGGGTCTTTTCGCCGCCGCTGAAGCCGGACACGGTACGC
This sequence comes from Ruminococcus flavefaciens AE3010, assembly GCF_000526795.1. Classification (NCBI taxonomy): domain Bacteria; kingdom Bacillati; phylum Bacillota; class Clostridia; order Eubacteriales; family Oscillospiraceae; genus Ruminococcus; species Ruminococcus flavefaciens. Next base: position 3,107,753 of record NZ_JAGT01000001.1, on the reverse strand, counting down.
TCCAGCTCCTCGCCCGAGAAGCCCATACCGTTCAGTACCATGCGTATCTTCACATCGGTGTTGTAGCCGTCGTTGGCTTCCACCCATGAGGAGAGCTGCTGGTACTCGTCCGCAGCGGAATTATCGCCCATTTCTATTTCAAGCTCTATTTCGCGCAGTCTGTCGATAGCGCGGTGGATAGGAGCAAATACGCTTCTCATCTCGCCGATGACGGTATTCTCGGTATTGAGTCCGCCCATCTGCTCGAGATAGCCCACCGTGGTCTTGGCAGCCATAGAAATGACGCCGTCCTTTTCAGTGAAGCGGTCGGGCTCCACAGAGCCTGTGAGTATTTTCAGAAGCGTGGACTTACCGCAGCCGTTGTTGCCAACAAGGCCGATCTTGTCGCTCTCGTCAATGGAGAGGGACACGTTTTTCAGCACCTGATTTCCGTTATAGAACTTGTTTACATTCGTTAAGCTTGCAAGCATTGTGAATTTCCTTTTTATAGATGATATGCACAAGCAAAGCTTTTCATTCTTGTGCATACTGCAAATACAAATGCAGCTGTACCGTTGATATTCAACAGATAACCCAGCATACATATACTAACATGATACCATTTTTAGGCTGAAATGTCAATGGTTACGGTAAATATAATTGACATGGCTATTTTTCGGAGTTTTATGCAAATTACATCAAAAACAGCTGTTTTTCGGACATTTCCGCCTGAAATAGAAAAAGTCTCCCGAGAGGAGACCTTTTCTGAGGATTAAAAGATATAAAGGATTGAGGGTATTAAGTTTGTCCTGTATTCGGCTTCAAAAGCCGAGAATCATCGCAGCGGAGCGCCTATTCTCCGAAGCGGATATAATAACCCCTGAAAGGCATAATCAGCGTCCTGTTTATACCTTCTCATATATTATACATTATTTATTTACAAATACAATGAAAAATACTATCCTTTTAAGAAGATTATTTGAAAGAACAACTATAATTATATAAAATCATCTTGCAATTAGCGCTGATTTATGATACAATAGTACATATAAAACATAATTTTGCTTCACAAAATTATGCTTTGAGCCGTTAGCCTGTAGGACTGCCTTTGGCAGCCCTTGATAATCCAATTATAAATATGCGGACGCCCAAAGGGCGCCCCTACAAAAGCTAAAGGCTAAGGGCTAATGGCTAAAGGCTTCAAACGAAAGGAGAGACATTATGAGCCGCAGGATACTTATCGGCGTCGTTATCGCCGACTGCCATATAGACTTCCAGAGCGAGATACTGCGCGGCATAATAACGCAGGCTTTCAAGAGCAACTGCGACATCGCCGTAATATCCCCACTCCATGACTTCTCCGTCCGCTCCGTACACAAGGACGCGGAAAAGTCTATCCTCGACCTTATCCTCTCCGACAGCATCGACGGTATCATCTACGACAGGAACACCTTCCATGACGAGGATATCTGCCACCATATAGACAACCTCTGCAAGCGCTCGGAAAAGCCCGTCATGCTCCTTGACTACAACGACCATAAGAGCTTCGAGACCACTTCCGTGGACGACCGCGAAGCCTTTGAGACTATAACAGACCACCTCATCAACGTTCACGGCTTCAAAAAAATATACTGCCTTACGGGGCCCAAGAACACATTCAGCGGCGAGGAGCGTCTTGCAGGCTACAGGAGCTCCATGAAAAAGCACGGCATCACCATAGATAAGGACTGGTGCGAGTACGGCGATTTCTGGACGGAGGCTCCAAAGCGCTACGCAAAGCGCATATTCAGCGGTGAGCTTGAAGCTCCCGAGGCTATCGTATGCGGCAACGACGTAATGGCAATAACTCTCACCAAGCTGTTCATGGACGCAGGTATCAGAGTCCCCGAGGACATCGCCATAACAGGCTACGACGCCTCCATTGAGGGCTACCAGTCCTCACCGTCTATCACAAGCTACAGCCGTCCCAATTTCCAGCTGGGTGCGGAAGCCCTCAGGCGGCTCTACCGCATAATCACGGGAAAGATAACAAGCAAGGTGCCCAATGAGAACGGCGAGCTCCGTCTCGGCGAGAGCTGCGGCTGCGCGGAAAATCCGGGACTTCGCCACAGCATACTGCGTAATATAAGCATAAACAGCCGCTTCGAGTCACAGCTCCTCTACGGCGATATGCTCTTCGATATAACCAATGCGGATAATATCCATACCTTTGTCGACAGGCTGGATAATTACACCTACTTCCTGCATAAAATGAGAAGGGTGAGGATATGTCTCACCAAGAGCTACGTTGACGCCACCGTGGACAAAAACGCCGAGGAGCTCACCTTCCGCACAGGCGACCGTATGAAAGTCGTCCTTGCGAAATCGGCTATATGGCGTGAATCTGAGCAGGACACCTTTTTCAGCTCGTCGGATATACTCCCCGATTACAGCGAGGAGCGCAGCTATCCCTCCGCATTTTTCATCTCTCCTCTACACTACAATAACAACTTCTTCGGCTACTGCGCCGTTTCATTCGGTAAGGAGCCCCGCTCATTCAGCTCCCTGTACATGAAATGGATAAACTACGTGAACGTAGCCCTTGAACAGGTGCGCATAAAGGCTATAATGAACCGCACTATCCTCAACACCAGCAAGGCTCTACTATACGACCATATAACGGGACTTCTCAACAGAAGCGGCATCGAGCAGGAGTTCGGCACAAAGCTGTCGGCTGCTTCGGGCAACCGCTTCATCGAGTGCATGACCTTTGAGCTGGGCGGACTGAAAAAAGCCTACTACCAAAGCGGCGAGGAAAAGTCCAACAGCATTATGGCTGCCTTTGCAAAGAAGCTCCGCTCCTGCATACACGGACGGGAGATATGCGGCGCATGGGCTTCACAGACCCTATGCGTCATAAGTCCCGAAAGCGGCAGAGCTCCTGCCATATACGAGCAGCTCTGCGGCAAGATAAAAGAGACGCAGTTCAGCAGCGAGGAAAACTGCAATATCGACTTTACCGTAGGCGTTTTCAGCCTTGAGCTCAGCAGCTCCTCAGACCTGTCGGAAGCCATGTACAAGGCAACGGTGAACCGCGTATACACCTACACCATTTCCGAGCCCACCTCAAATCCACAGTTCGAGAAGCTCTGCCTGCTCCGCAACAGGATAATGAAAAATCCCGAGCTGCCGTGGAAGATAAGCGAAATAGCGGAAAGCCTCTACCTCAGCAAGAGCTACCTGCAAAAGATATACAAGTCCTACTTCGGCAGGAGCATTATCGAGGAAATGATACAGTTCCGCATAGACAACGCAAAAACTCTGCTGGCTCAGACGGATATGACCGTTACGGAAATATCCCGCGAGTGCGGCTACTCATCGTATAACTACTTCGTCCGTCAGTTCAGAATGTGCGAGGGCTGCTCGCCGTCGGACTACCGCGACGAACAGAAAAGAAAGGCTGTTGAACATGAAAACTGAAACAAAAGCGGAAGTAATTCTCATGAAATGCCCCGAAGTACAGAAGATATACGGAGTCAGAGTCGAGGAATGGCAGGGAGACTGGTTCAGAACATGGGCTTTTCCCGTAGACGTAAAAAAAGCCTCTCACGAGGGCTTCGATAAAAATAAAATAAAGGGCAATCTCTACCCTGCCAATGAGTACAACGGCTGTCCCTACTGCAAATCGGTGCAGTTCGTCCAGTGCAGCCGCTGCGGCAAGCTGAGCTGCTGGAACAACGAGGAGCGTATCACCTGCGGCTGGTGCGGTCTCACAGGCGATGTTTCGGTGACAGAGGACGAAATAAACGTCAAGGGCGGAGATTACTGAATCATTCTGTTGTTATGTTATTTAAGGGAGCGCCTTCACTTGCAAGGCGGCACTAATCGTGCCCGTCCCCTCTGTCGCTGCGCGACATCTCCCCACACCGTGGGGAGTAACCCTTGACCTGACCAAAGGAACACAGTCCCTTTGGAATCCCTTTATTATAATCAATTTTTCTTAAGATTATATACTTTTTTCAAGGAGGCTATCCTCAATGAACAGAGATAAGGTCATTGTCAGAACCAGTCTCATAGGTATTCTGGCAAATATATTCTTAGCATCATTCAAAGCAGCTGTCGGCATACTCAGCTCGTCTATCGCTATCATACTGGATGCCGTCAACAATCTCAGCGACGTCATGTCATCGGTAATAACCATTATCGGCACTAAGCTGGCGCGAAAGCGTCCCGACAAGAAGCACCCCTACGGCTACGGCAGAGTTGAGAACCTCAGTACCACCCTCATAGCGGTAATAGTCCTCTACGCAGGCGTTACCTCCCTTGTGGAGTCCATAAAGAAGATAATCCACCCGCCTGTCCCCGACTATTCCGCAGCTGCCATAATCATCGTGGCTTCGGCAGTCATCGTAAAGATACTTCTGGGACTATACGTCCGCAAAAAGGGCGAGAGCGTAAAGTCCGACTCCCTTATAGCTTCGGGCAAGGACGCCCTGCTGGACTCGGTCATCTCGGCAGCTACTCTCCTTGCGGCGATAATATACCTCGTATTCAATATCCGTACCGAAGCATGGCTTGGTGCGGTAATATCCCTTGTTATCATCAAATCAGGTCTGGAGATACTTGGCGAAAGCCTTTCAAATATCATCGGCAAGCGCATCAGCAGTGAGCTTTCCAAGGAGATAAAGGCTACCGTCACTTCCTTCCCCGAGGTAGAGGGCGCATACGACCTGATTCTCCACAGCTACGGTCCCGACCTGCTTATAGGCTCGGTGCATATAGAAGTCCACGATACCATGTCAGTTGCAGAGCTCGACAAGCTTGAGCACCGCATTACGGAAAAGGTGTTCGTAGAGCATCAGGCAATTCTTGCAGGCATAAGCGTTTACGCCGTAAATACTCAGAACGACCACGCTTCACAGGTATACAGCGATATCCGCAGGAACGTTATGTCCCATGAGTATGTATTGCAGATACACGGCTTCTACCTTGACGATAAGCGCATGACCATTCACTTTGATATTATCATAGACTTCGCCGCTCCCGACAGCAAGGAGCTCTATGAGCATATCCTCACCGAAACTCAGGCGGCTTACCCCGATTACAACGTAAGCATTACCCTTGATACCGATATCAGTGACTGATTAATAGTGAGTAGTTAGCAGAAAGTAGATAGTAGTGTAGGGGCGGCGTTTCGCCGCCCACTTCATATTTCACATTTGTAGGGACGACCATTGGTCGTCCGTTTTTATATCTACCCATAAATACTCCCATAAATGTGTAGGGGCTGCCTTTGGCAGTCCGCACTTGTTTGTATTATTAAGGGGCGCCCTCTCTTGCAGGGTCCCCTAATCGGGTCCGTCCCCTCTGTCGCACTGCGACATCTCCCCACCACGTGAGGAGTCACCCTCTCCCGAAAACAATTCACTGGATTGTTTTCGGGATTCACCCTTGCGGAACGCCTTCGGAATATTTCGCTGTTCTCTGAAAACTGGGAACAGCGACCAGAGGTGACTCCCCATAAAATGGGGAGATGTCAGCGAAGCTGACAGAGGGGACGGGCTGGTTAAGCCTGCCTCTGGACTCCGCCAAAGGAACACAGTCCCTTTGGAATCCCGTTCATATACTCAACAAGTATATTTAATGCAGCCGCTACTACTTTCTACTCTCTACTTTCTACTCTCTGAAAAAGGTCAGGCAATGCCTGACCTTTTCTTATTTCACCTCTGCAATTGTAACGCCGTCCTCGCCCTCGCCGAACAGTCCAAGCCTGTATGACTTTATGGACGGGTGGTGCTTCAGACGGTTCTGGACAGCTTGTCTCAGAAGTCCCGTACCCTTGCCGTGTATGATAGTCACGGTGGAGATATTGGACATTACTGCCTGATCTATGAATGCGTCAAGCTGTACCAGTCCGTCGTCGCAGGTGCAGCCGCGTATATCAAGCTCCATTTTGCCTCTGCGCTCAGCCTTTACGCCCACCTTGTTCATCTTGCGGTTTGGACGTATGGACTTATTGCCCACTGTGACCTTTTCGGGCTCTTCAAGGCGCAGACGGGATATGTTCATCTTGGTCTTCATAACGCCCATCTGCACGAATACGAAGTCACTGCCGTCGGGCTCGCCTGAGATTATGCCCTTGCGCTGCAGGTCCACAACGTATACCGTATCGCCGCGGCGGAGCTTTCTCGGCAGCACGTAGCCCTCATTTGGGTCGCGCTTCTCCACAGGATTTGCCGTGTCGTACATCTTATTGAAGCTCTGCTTCGTTCTGGACTTCATGCCCGAAACATTTGCGCTGAAATCCTTCTTGTCCTTTTCTTTGCGGAGCTTGTCCAGCTCATCAAGGAGCTCGTTGGACTCCGCCTTTGTCTGCTCGATTATGGTCATAGCGCGGAGCCTTGCCTTTTCAAGCTCATCAGCCTTTGCAGCTTCAAGAGCCTCACGCTCCTTGCGGATAGTCTCCTCGTGCTGAGCAGTTTCGGCTCTCAGACGGGATATCTCCTCTTTCTGCTTTTCAAGCTCCATGCGTGTGGCTTCAAGCTTGCCGATGACCTCTTCAAGACGGGTGTTGGCTTCGCTTACTCTTGATCGTGCGTCCGCGATTATATCCGACGGCATGCCGAGGCTCTCGGATATAGCGAAAGCATTGGACTTACCGGGCGAGCCCACGATAAGCTTATACGTTGGGCGGAGAGTCTCTATATCGAACTCGCAGGAGGCGTTTTCCACTCCCTCGCTGTCAATGGCGAACACTTTCAGTTCCTGATAATGAGTTGTCACCATTACCTTTGCGCCGCTCTCCATAAGTCGGCGGATAATAGATATTGCCAGTGCCGCACCCTCAACAGGGTCTGTGCCCGAGCCCAGCTCGTCAAGGAGAACAAGTGACTGCTGGTCGGCAGTTTTCAGTATCTCGATGACCTTGTTTGTATGGGACGAGAATGTGGACAGGTTCTGCTCAATGCTCTGGCTGTCGCCGATGTCTGCAAGGATATGGTCGTACACGGAAATTCTGCTGCCGTCTGCAACGGGTATAAGAAGTCCGCACATAGTCATAGCCGCAAGAAGTCCCGCAGTTTTAAGGGATACAGTCTTACCGCCTGTGTTGGGACCTGTGATTATCAGCGCCTGATAGTCCTCGCCAAGGCTTATCTCCACGGGAACAGCCTTGTTCCTGTCGATAAGGGGGTGACGAGCCTTTTTCAGATGCATGGTGCCGTCGTCGGTTATCTCGGGCAGGGAGCAGTTAAGCTTCGCAGCCAGATTTGACTTGGCAAAGTACAGGTTCAGCTCGGTGCACACCTTGTAGTTCTCCGCAAGTATGTCAGCGTAGTCGCCGCAGTCGCGGCAGAGCTGACGGACAATGCGCTCTATCTCCTCCTGCTCCTTGGCTTCAAGGAGACGGATATCGTTATTGGCTTCGACTATCGCCATAGGCTCGATGAATATGGTCTGACCTGTGGCTGAGGTATCGTGTATAAGACCGCTGACCTGTCCGCGGTACTCCGATTTTACTGGGAGAACGAAGCGTCCGTCACGGATAGTGACATTTGCTTCCTGCAGATACTGCTGAGTGGTCTTGTTCTTTATCATCTTGTCCAGCGTCTCGCGGAGCTGCATACCTGCGCGGTTTATCTTGCGTCGTATTGCAGCCAGCTCGGGACTTGCAGCGTCGGCTATCTCATTTTCGGAGATTATTGAGCGCTCCAGCTTCTCCAGCAGCCAGTCGTTTGGCTGCAATCTTGAAAACAGATAGCTCAGCTCAGTCTCCATGTTCTCGCAGTGGGCGTACCAGTCTGCAAGAGCCTTTATCTGGCGGAGCATAGCCCCGATGTCCATAAGGTCGCGGAGTGATATGACAGCTCCCTGCTTTGCTCTTGCAGCTACGGAGCTTATATCCTTGAAATTGCTGAAGGGCGGAGTGCCGAACTGCACCGACAGCGAAAGAGCCTGTGAAGTTTTAAGACATTCGTAGCGTACCCTCTCCAGGTCGTTGTCGGGACGGACTGCCAAAGCCATGCGGCGGGTCTCCTCATTTGAGGTGAGCTCCGCAAGCATCTCCAGTATTTTGTCCAGTTCCAGTGTTTTTAAGTATTTATCCATATATTATCCTTTACTTGAAAAATGCGCCTCTGCCGTTCTGGGCTATTTTCTTGAAGGCTGTCTTCATAACAGCCTGCTGCTCGGGTCTGAGGTTGGAAATAGCCTTTATTATGGACGGGTAGGACTTTAGCTTTGCGATCTCCTTGAGAGTTTCCTTATCGGGAGCGCGGAGTATCTCGAAGAGAGCGTCCGCGAATATCTGACGCTCGGTGTCGCTGAGGTCCTCCAGCATGCCTGAGATAGCTCTGTTTATGACGTCTCCTGACTTTTTCAGCCTTTCGGCGAGCAGGAAACGATTGCGTTTGAGCTCCCAGTTATAGGCATAATGCTGCTTGATACCGATAGCGGAGTTCTTGACTATGGTGGGGTCGGAGCCGCTGCCCAGCAACATTCCCACGATAGAAGCCTCGGGTATGAAGCTCCTTATTCTCGGCAGCATTTCCTTGTATATTTCAGAATTCAGCACCTCATCGCGGAATCCGGGACCGTCGAATGAGTATATATTCGTTATGCGTCTGCGGATAGGCTCGTCGCAGAAAAGAGAGCTGTATATAGCGGAATTTCCGCCCTTTGAGTGTCCGCCCAGCCTTATGGGACATTCCCCGTCGGCAAAGGCATTGTTGAGATAGCTGATAGCTCTCTCCTGCCCCGAGGTCATCTGCATATAGCTGAGAGTGAAGTCCTCTTTCCAGCCGATGACCGAGCCGTCAGTACCGCGGAAAGCGATGAAGCCGCTGCCGTCACCCAGTCTGTAGGTCAGGGCTGCGAACTGCATATCCTCTGCGTGCTGCTTCTCACTGACGTAGCCTCTCAGCATAGTGCCGCGAAAGCGCCGTGATTCAGCCAGTTTTCTGAACAGCAGGTTGTCCTGTTCAAAGGTAAGTATAGTCGATTTAGGGTCAATGAGGTCGGGTCTGTATCGGCGGAAAGCGTCGGGAATAGAGACCTCCTCATCGAAGCTGTCGGAAACTGCGCCGTCGAGATTTACGTAGCACAGCTGAGACAGGATAAGTCCGTCTATTTCATTGAATGGATCGGCAGAAAACGGGACATCGCCGCGCCAGTCAAGATAATCAAGAATATTTGCCAGAATACCATCCCCCGTCTGAAAATAGGCAGCGCTGACATTGCGCTTGCCTTTTATTATAGCACGAATTTTTAAACTTTTCAAGTGGGAGCACATTGTTTTCCTTTTGCGAAAGCAGAGTTGACTTTTAAGAATAATTACAACGTGGAATGGGATTCCAAAGGGAGTATACTCCCTTTGGCAGAGTGACTCCCCATAAGATGGGGAGATGTCGCGTAGCGACAGAGGGGACGGGCACGATTAGTGCCGCCTTGCAAGTGAAGGCGTCCCCTTGTATGAATACCGTATATATTCGCCTGCGGAGTTACCTCCGCACGCATAGTTATAAAAAATAAGAAGCGGTGCCGAAACACCGCTTCATTATTATTCAAGTAATTAATTACTTAGTAGGATCCAGTGAAGAAACCTTCTTGAGGAGGTACTCCTGGATACGGAGAGCATCGCCAGCTGTTACGCCGTCACCGTGCTCAGCAACGTCAGCATTAGCAAGACCCTTAGCTGTGATAGCCTTGGAATCTGAACCATTGAGGCCATACTTGTTGGGGTTAGCAAGGCTCTGCATGATAAGTACAACGTCAGACATATCTACGTCCTTATCGCAGTTAGCATCGCCCCAAACGTCAGCCTTTTCACCGCTGCCGCTTACAGTTGTAGTTGTTGTTGGGTTAGGAGTTGTTGCAGTTGTAGTAGTTGTTGTGCCGGGATCAGGTGTAGATGAAGGATCAACATATGTGTACTTCTCGTCCTTATCCTGGAGGAACTCAACGATCCAAGCAAGAGGAGCATTCCAGTTGATTGTAACCTCGTTTGTAGACCAAGCCTCGATTGAGTCAACGAAGCATCTCTGTGACGGGTTGTCATCAGCACCGGGAACGAATCCGAGAGCACGAACGTATGGATCCTGGAGACCTGCGTTAGGACCGCCTGAGAGAACTCCGTCAGGAGCCATAGGCAGAGTCTTATCGAGCTCGTAAGACCAATATCTGTGGTGAGGATTCTTTTCCTTGTATGTACCGTAACCTGTTACATATGAGAATGAAAGCGGGTTACAGCCGAGGAGGTAGTTCATACCTGTAAGAACACCGTTCATGTACTTAGCATCGCCTGTTACATCGTAAGCGTAAGACATAGCCATGAGGTTGTTGATAACCATTGAGTTTGAACCCCACTCATAGCCCTTGATGATGATATCAGGTGAGAGGTTGTTCTCGTCAGTGTATCCGGGTCCGTCATACTTGTATGGGATACCGTAGCCCTGTGACTCTTCCTCTGCGATATATGCATCAGCAGTATCAGTGAGTGACTTGATCAGTGTATCCTTCTGAGTATCTGTGAGATACTGGTTGTTAAGGAGAAGTGAGATAGAACCAGCTGAAGCTGTATTACCCCAGTTAAGAACTGAGAATGTACCTGTCTGGTTCTCACCACCTGTGATTCTCTCAGGAATCTTGAAAGCGTTTGTATATTCGGAAAGCTTGCTGAGGTATGTATCAGCGTCGCCGTCCTCGAGAGCCTTACAAGATGTGAAGATCTCGCAAGCTGCCCAGTACATATCGTCCTTTACTTCGTTATCACCGTAAGGACCACCGCCCTTAGCCTGGTTGAACGGAGCATAGAGAGAAGTCTTGTTCTTCTCTTCATCCTTTGCAGCCTCATACCAGTTCTTTTCAGCTGCAGCATAAGCGTCCTTAGCTTCCTGGAGATAGAAATCAGCCTTAGAAGCATCGTATGGCTTGATAAGTCTTGCCATCTGAGCTGCACAAGCAGAGTAGTTCAGTGTAGCAGCAAGCGTTGGAGGCTTAACGATACGCTCTGTATTCCAGCCCTTGTCACCGTTCTCGAGCTTCTCGCCTGAGTAGTCCCAAGGTCTTGTAGCAAGTCCTGTCCACTTGTGGTCGTGGAGCTTGTGGTAAACCATGCCTGCGCACTTGCTGCCCCATGTAGGCTCGGACTTGTCAACCTTCATAGCTGTCATGAACTCGAGCTCGTAGAGACACTCGTCGATGATATCAGGGATCTTCTTTGAATCGCCGCTCTCAGGGATATTAACTGTGCCTGAACCGTCAGCGAACTTATCCTTTGCATTGCTGTTGAATGTAGCTCTCTCATACATGTTAAGGAGAGTCCATACTGAGATACCGCCGTTAACAACGTACTTACCGTGGTCACCTGCGTCGTACCAGCCCTTGTTAGCTGTGATCTTGGATGAAGCGTATGTGCTTGTAGCTTCGTCGTTGCTGAGGTACTCATTGTGCCACTCAGTCTGAACGTAAGCTGTATCAGTCTTATGACCACCCTCATGAGCAAGAGTCTTCTTATCGCCTGAAGTGATGTACTTCTCTTCGATATCGAGACCTGAACGGTTCTGATAGAAGTAGTTCAGAGCGTTCTTGAGCATATCGTGTGACTTATCTGTGTAGATATCGTCGCCGATATTGAATTCCATAGATCTCCAGTCCTCGCCCTTGATGCGGAGGTAGTATCTGCCTGGCTTGTTAGCCTTTGAGAAATCGATCTTGCAGACAGTATCAGCTGAATCAGCATCCTTCTTAGCTGTTGTTGTCTCGCCTGTCTCAACTACGTCGCCTGACTTAGCGTCAACGAGCTCCCAAGTGTAAGAACCTGAAAGGTTGATAGTTGTAGCGCCGTAGAGGATATCACCCTTGTTATCACCGAGTGTAGCCACCTTAGCGAAGTCTGTGAAATAACCAACCTGGTTTACAGAAATAAAGTTAACTGTCTTGCCGCCCTTCTTGAGGTTCTCATCAGTATTAGCACTGTAGTCACGGTTTGTTGCGCCGTAGCCCTCGTTAGGATCAGCATTGCAGCAGCCCTCGCCGGGTGCCTTGTCACCACAGGTTACACAGTCGATCACGAGGTCATCGAACCAGATCTCGTCGCCTTCCTTAGCATTACCCTGATACTTAGTACCCTTTGCATAGTGGAAGCACCACTCACAAGCCTCGAGGTCCTGAGTAGGCTTGAATGTACCCTCGAATGTCTGCCAGTCTGTTGTGAGCTTAACAGCAGCCTGTGGCCACTGACCGCCCATATCAGGTCCCATGTGCATATCCTTTGAACCGCCGTCGAGTTCAAAATACTCTTCTGTACCGGCGATATTACCGATCTTTGAGCAAAGCTCCATACCGTCTCTGCTGCCCTTTACCTTCATGCTTACCTTATACTCGTGGCCAGCCTTGAAGTTAAGGTTTCTGTGTCTAACCTGAAGATCCCACTTTTCCTTATCTGCGCCCTCTGGAACGAGAACCTTGACGTGGAATGCGCCGTCCTCAAGATTAAAGTCCTGCTTAGCAGGTGATGATTCACAAGTGTGCCAAGGCAGAGCCTTGTGAGTGAATTCGCTCTCACCAACGACCAGACCGGCTGATGCATTCATAGGAGCTACCATTGTAGCAGCAGTAGGAATGATCATAGCCATGGACATAACGCTGGCAATTAACTTCTTTGCATTCTTGTGCATTTGAATACCCTCCCTGAAAATTTTGAATATAACTTATAACGCAGTGTCAGTGCAAACGCTGCGGTTATATCGTGAATTTCGCGGAAAACAGAGCCTCCGAAAGGAGATTGCACCGACCTCTGTTTACCAATCATATTATATTATATCGCAAAAAAAAAGTAAATAGTTTTCTGGAATTTCGTTTATTTCCCTAATGGGATTGTGAAAATTTTGTGTACAATGCCAAAAAGGTAAAAGAAAAAAGAGGGAAGCAAGTCCCTCTTATTTCTTAATTATGAATTTGTTAATCGTTTTCTGAAAATCCGTTTTTCAGCTAAAAATAAGCTTACTTCTTGTAGCTCTCGGGGAGCTCGGTGATAGCCTTGAGGAGATATTTCTGTATGGACTGAGCGTCGGAAGAAGTGATGCCCGAGCCGTTCTCGTAAACGTCTCCGTTTGCTGCACCGATCTCGGTGAGGTGGTGGCTGTCAGAACCGTTAAGACCGAACTTGTTGGGATTTGCCAGTGACTGCATGATAAGAACTATATCAGACATATCCACGCCGTTATCGCAGTTAGCGTCGCCCCACTTTGTGACCTTGTCGCCGCCTACAGGCTTAGTTACTGTAGTTGTAGCGGAAGTCGGCTGAGGAGATGTCGTGTTTGTTGCAGAAGTTGTTGCGCTGCTTGTTGAACTGCTTGTTGTGGTTGTGGCTGTTGTTGTAGTGGTTGTTGTGGGCTTTGGAGGTGTTGTTGTGGTCGTTCCTGTACTTGGCTCACTACTCGCACTTTTTGTGCAGGGCTTGGCTACGAACTTAGTGCCGTCAGGCTCCTCGCCCCATGCGATCTCGCCGTCAACATACATAGGCATATGCTCATTGAGCGAATTTGACTTCTTCAGGTCTGTTGCCTTATCGAGTCCGCCGAGATATGACCAGTCGTTTGAAGTATCCCATGCACCTGCTGTGGACTTGCCGTCTACTGCGTCGGGGATAGAGATCCTGAACTGTACCTCGTCTCTGTGCTCGCTCTGACCTGTAGGCTGGATAGCTCTGCCGTCGTCGAACTTGATGCTTGCATAGTATGTATTGCCTGTAGGATCACCCTCGTACTTGTAAGGACCCGAAACAGTTGCGTGTCCCTGTCCGCTCTCGTACTGCTGTGACTTGCCCTCTACCTTGATATCGTCTACAGAGAGACCGTTCTCGATCACTTCTGATACATCGAAGAAGTATCTGTACTCAACGTCCTTTGCAACTCTTGCAGGCCAAGCTGTGTGGTTCATAGCCCATGCCTTTATCTCGGTATAAGTAGTACCTGCTGTACCGTTTACAACAGCTGCTACCTCCCACTCAGCCCACTTGGGCATCTCAGCAGGCGGGAAGTCTGCAAGAGGAGTTCCGCCGTAATCGTCTATCATAGCGCAGAGACAAGCTGTGTAGCCTGCATTGTAGTCGATAGCTACCTCTGTGTACTGGTAGTCAGCTACCTTGTAGTCGCCGTAGTTTCCCTTGCTGTCAGGACCGCCGATAAGTGCGCCGTAAAGAGTATGAGCATACTCAGTCTGCCAGCCCTCGTCGCCGCCTGACTTCTGACCAAGATCATTCCAGTGGTCATCGTGAACACCGGAAGTTGTTCTGTGGTGGATAGCTGTAGGGCTCTTCTCGCCCATACCGAGAACATAGCTGAGTCCCATTTCGTTGTCGCCGAAGCAGTAGTTCATCTGTGAGTCGCCCCATGTGTCGAACTTGCTCTCGTTTGCAGAGCCCTTGAATATAGTATCAGAGCCTAGCTTTGCGAGGAACGCAGTTGTTGTTGCATGACGGAGGCAGCCCCACTGGAACAGCCATGAAAGTCCCTTAGGTGTTATGGACTGGAGCTTCTTCTCGTCCTCGCCCATCCAGTATTTGATATGGCGAGCGCAGTGGTCGATCCACTCCTGATCCTGTGTTATCTGAGCATAGAGGAACGCAGCGCCCTGTGAAGTATCGTCCCAGCAGAGACCCCATGTATACTTTCTTGCAGTAGACTGCTCCTCAAGTGGGAAGTTGGGGATATAGTCCTTTTCGACCTTGTCAAGATAAGTCTTGTCGCCTGTAGCCTTGTAGAGCCACAGAGCTGCGAACATACAGTCATCTATCCATGATTCTGTCTTGTACATTCCGCTCATGCCGCCGATGTCCTTGCAGGCTCTGATCTTGTCAGCTCCCTCAAAGAGATCCTTTGCGTGCTTGAGATACTGGGCAGCCTTGTCAGGATCGCTGTCCTTGAATATGATATAGCCCTCTGCAAGTGCTGCTGATGCAAGACCTGCTACGGAAGCATTCTTGATAACATCATAAGGACGCTCCCAGTCGCCGTTGTTGAGATGATGCTTGCGGAGATATACCTCAGCGCTGCACCAGATGTTATGGTCGGTAGAGCCGCCTGTGAAGTCGCCGATAGTTCCTACTACGCTTCCGCCGCCCTTGTCGCAGCCCATAACGTAGTCAAGTCCCCACTGGAGGTTCTGACGGTAGAGCTCGTCAAGACCTGCATTTTTAACAGCGTCCTGATACTCGATGTAGCCCCAGCCCAGCATAGAAGCTGAATAAGCATTGGTAAGGCAGAACTTGAAGTGGTCGCCTGCGTCGAACCAGCCGCCGGGAACAGCATCTGTCTCTTTGCCGTCCTCGTCCACCATTGAGTCTGCACGCCACGGTACCATGTTCCACTCAGGGAGCTTGCCTGACTGCTGTACTTCATAGAAGAACATTGACTTCTGGAGAGCTTCGCCATAGTTGTATTTTGAAGCTGCGTTTGCGGTTGACACAGCGTCCTGCTGACCTGCCTTGGGAGCGTATGAAAGCATACCCACAGACATTGCCAGTGCAGAAACTGCTGCCGTTAATTTTTTGATTATCATTTTTAATACCCCTCTCGTATTAAATATTTTTCAGATGCGGTATCGCTCCGCACCTATACAACTTAAATATACAATAAAACCGCGGATTTGTCAAGCCAAAAACTACATTTTTCACAATAAGTCAGCCTTTAGCCGTTAGCCTTTAGCCATTAGCTGTTGTAGGGGCGCCGTTTCGGCGCCCGTGTGTCCCGTACCCGTTATATATGTCAGAACAATGTGCAGGGGGGGCGATGCCTACATCTCCCCGTTCAGGTTCCAATTCATTTGCAGGACGGTCGAGGACGCCCGCCCCTACAGTGGGTTCATGTTAATATCAATGTAAGGCGCAGGCTGCCAAAGGCAGCCCCTACACATTGTTTCAGCATAATTGCATTGTAAGGCGCGGGACGTCGAGGACTTCCAACAGAAGCCGCGACCCTCTGTCCTTCGGACATCTCCCTACACTGTAGGGAGTAACCGTCCCCTACAAGCTAATGGATAACAGCTCGGGCGGATAATATCCGCCCCTACAAACCGCTTGACTTTTAAAAAGCAAAAGTATATAATAATAATGTATACGCTCATGAAGCCTGCACAAAATAGCTTCGGAGGTGTATGCATTGACAGACAAAAACAAAAATGCCGATTCTCCTGCCGAGGAGCTGCTTGAGGAAGCCGAGCTCGCCCGTGAAAACGGTCGGACAGTCTCAAAAAACTCCAAGCACCTTATCCACTGTCTCTCCGTCATCGGACAGATAGAGGGACACTATGTCCTGGCAGAGCAGAACAAGACCACTAAATATGAGCATATTATCCCCGCTCTCGTGGCTATCGAGCAGGACAGGAGCGTGGAGGGACTTCTCATCATCCTCAACACCGTAGGCGGCGACGTGGAGGCGGGACTTGCCCTCGCAGAGCTTATCTCGGGCATGAAAACTCCCACCGTATCGCTGGTCGTGGGCGGCGGACACTCCATAGGAGTCCCACTTGCCGTCAGCGCAAAGCGCTCGTTCATAGTCCCCACGGCTTCCATGACTATCCACCCAGTCCGCATGAACGGCACCGTTCTCGGAGTGCCCCAGACTCTCTCTTATTTCGACAAGATGCAGGACAGGATAGTGAGGTTCGTCACGAAAAACAGCAATATCACGGAGGAGAACTTCCGCACCCTGCTGATGAACACTGAGGAGCTGGTCCTCGACGTGGGAAGCGTTGTTGAGGGAGAAAAGGCAGTAGAGCTTGGACTAATCGACAGTCTCGGAAGTCTCGGCGACGCAATGGACTGTCTTTACGATATGATCGAAAATACAGAGAAAAGATACGCGGACTGAGCCGCGCTGTGCCGATATATCGGCGCAGATACATACAGAACAAAACGGAGGCAAATATGGCAGAAGCAAAGAAAACCACAAAGGGAGCTCCAAAGAAAAAGGCAGAAGCTCCCAAAAGAGAGCCTGTCAAGAGCAATACCAAGACGGCTCCCCAGAATGAAAACAACCAGCTGTGGTCAATACTCCTTTTCGCACTGGGAGTACTTACAGCGCTCATGGTGCTTGTCAAGGGCACAAAGGGCTGGTTGGCTCTGCACAATCTTTTACTTGGAACATTCGGTATAGCGGCGTTTCTCATACCCGTCATACTCATATACACAGCCGTGAAGCTTGGCACGGAGCAGACCAAGAAAGACCTCAGCGGCAGGAACGTGTGGTGCATCGCCATGATATTCCTTGCCAGCGCCGCATTCCAGATATTTGTTGTAGGACGTATCCCCGGCGGCACTATGGGCGGTCACTTCAAGTACCTCTATGAGGACGGCGCAAAGCTGAAAAGCGGCGGCGTGGCAAGTCTGCTGTTTGCAGGTCCTCTGCTGAAATTCTTCGGCAAGCTTGGCGCAAGGCTCATATCACTGGTGCTGTTCTTTGTATTCGGTATGCTCCTTTCGGGGCGGGGACTTGTGGACTTCCTCAAGCTCCTTGCAACTCCCTTTGTATTCATCGGCAAATGCTTCAACGGCATACAGAATATGTTCATAGGCGGCGATTTCGTGGACGCCTTTGAGGACGACGACAACGACGACGACAAGGAAAAGCGCGACTTTGACGCTGACCTTGAAGCCATAAACATTGCAAATTCACGGAAGTCATCTCAGAAGCCCTCCGAGAAAAAGGCTCAGAACAAAAAGGCTGTGGAGGCGCTCCCCGACGACTTTTTCCTTGATATCCCCCTGCCTACCGACCACCTCATCGTTCACGACAGCGCTGAGCCCGAGGACGACGGCAGCTCCATAGACGTGGATATAACAGAGCCCGCAGCTGCTCCTGCACCTACTCTTCCGCCTTTGAAGAAGGTAAAGGCTCCGCAGGTCGTACCCGAGGAAGCTCCCGAGGAGGAAAAGGCTGCGCCTGACGAGGGACTTGAACAGCTTATCAGCAAGGCAGCCGACAAGAAGCCTGCTCCCGACGAGGAGGAGTTCATTGAGGAGGAAGAGCCCGAGGAGGAAAAGCCCGTTTACATACTCCCGCCTATCGATATCCTTACACGTCCCGAGGTCCGCTCAAACCGTGCGGAAGCCGTTGAGGAAATGCGCGAAAAGGCTGAGGTCATCAAGAACACCCTCAAGAGCTTCGGCGTTGAGGTCAAGATAAAGGACATCTTCCGCGGACCGTCTATCACACGTTACGAGATACAGCCGGGCCCCGGTATCAAGGTCTCAAAGATAAAGGGACTTGAAGACGATATCGCTCTCAGCCTTGCAGCTCAGGGCGTCCGTATAGAAGCTCCCGTCCCCGGAAAGGCGGCTGTTGGTATCGAGATACCCAACACCACCAAGGACATGGTAACTCTCCGCGAGATAATCTCCTCACCCGAGTTCAGGGATTCAAAGAGCAAGCTCACATTTGCCGTGGGCAAGGACATCACGGGAAATATCATTCTCGGCGATATCGCAAAAATGCCCCACGTTATCATCGCAGGTACAACGGGTTCGGGTAAATCCGTCTGCACCCGTTCTATTATAATGAGTATCCTATACAATGCAACTCCCGACGAGGTAAAGCTCATACTCATCGACCCCAAGATAGTTGAATTCAAAATATTCGAGAATATCCCCCACCTGCTCATACCTATCGTTACAGACTGTAAACGTGCCGCAGGCGCTCTGTGCTGGGCGGTCAACGAAATGATGCGCCGCTACAACATCTTCGCAGAGGCAGGCGCCAACGACTTGAAGTCCTACAACGAGCTGGCTGAGGTAGACGGCGACCTTGCAAAAATGCCCCAGGTAGTCATCTTCATCGACGAGCTTGCAGATATGATGCTTGTTGCGGGAAAGGAAGTGGAGGACTTCATCTGCCGTCTGGCACAAATGGGACGTGCCGCAGGCATGCACCTTGTAGTCGCTACACAGCGTCCTACTACAGACGTTATCACAGGTCTTATCAAGGCCAATATCCCAAGCCGTATCGCTCTCTCGGTAAAGTCGCAGGTCGACTCCCGTACTATCATCGATATGGCAGGAGCCGACAAGCTCCTCGGAAACGGCGATATGCTGTATATGCCCATAGGCGCAGGAAAGCCTGTCCGTGTGCAGGGCTGCTTCTCGTCAAATGACGATATCGCAGAGACAGTCCGCTACATCAAGGCTCAGGCTGAGGTATCCTACGATCCAAGTATCACCGGTGCTGTCGAAGGCTACTCCCCACAGTCCCAGGGCGGCTCGGGAGCTGCTGACAGCGGAGCTGCAGCGGGCGGCGGAAGCGACGAGGATATTGTGGAGGCTGCTATCAAGGTGGCAGTGGACGCAGGACAGCTCTCCACCTCAATGCTCCAGAGAAAGCTGAAGCTGGGCTACGCAAGGGCTGCACGCATCATGGACGAGCTTGAAGAGCGGGGCGTTATCGGACAGAGCGAGGGTGCAAAGCCCCGAAAGGTGCTCATGTCGAAAATGCAGTACGACGAGTGGAGACTTCGCAGAATGGACGAATGACCTCAGCAATACAAACCATATACTTTTGGAGGTATCTATGAAGCTTAAAAGGCTTATATCCGCGGCAGCTGCCGCAGCTCTCACCGCAGGAGCACTTCCTGCTCCCACGGGAACAATGGCAGAAAACAAGGCTGCTGTAAGCGGGTATACTATTTATAAAGAGAACAGAGTCGGCGCCCCTGCTGTGACTACCACAAAGGCGGCAGCTGCCACCACGGCTGCAAAGACTTCTGTGACCACAACAAAGACAACGACTGCCCCAAAGACCACTTCAGCGACTAAGGCGGCAACGACCACCGCAAAGACTACTACCACCACATCGACTGCCACAACTACGACTACTACATATAAGCCTGCGGTTCAGGGACAGCCTGTTTTTCATATCACAAACACCGAGGTCTGCCAGACCGAGGCAAGGAACAAGCAGCAGTCTGTGTCCCTTATAGTTGACGGCGCAAACGGTCTGTACAGCGACACGGTCATATATGTCTACTACGACAGCCGCATGACAGCAGGAGAAGCCCTTCCCGGAAAGGCGATAGAAAAGCTTTCAACAGGTCAGGCTATGGGCGACACCAAGGACTTCATGGTGCTCACCACGGCAGGCAGTGCTGACCTTGGCGCCGACGGCGTCATGTGGGAGCTGAGCTTCACTCTCCCCTCAGACTGCAAGGCAGGCGACATTTTTGACGTCAGCGTAGGTACTTCAAAGTACGGCAAGATACAGCCCCTGTTCACGAACTTCGCCTACGACGCCAAGGGCGACGCCCTGACGAAGTACATATTCACAAACGGTCTCGACACAGGCGGTATAACCGTAATCGATGATCCGCCCTACAAGCTTGGCGACCTTAACAATGACCAATACGTAAACGCCGTTGACGCCTCCGCAGTTCTCACGGAGTACGCTTCCGTGTCCAGCGGCAAAGCCACTACATTCACTGACGAGCGCCAGACCTTAGCGGCAGACGCGGATAAAAACGGCTACATAAACGCTGTTGACGCATCGTATATACTTGCATATTACGCCTATATCTCAACTACCTCGGGCAGCAGCGAAAACTTCGAGGACTACATGGCAAAGACTGTAAAATAAGGACTATACCTATTATAAAGGAGTTATATCTATGAAAACAGTAAATATCGCGATAGACGGACCTGCAGGTGCAGGCAAGAGCACTATCGCAAAAATGGTGTCCAAGGAGCTTGGCTACATCTATGTTGACACAGGAGCTCTCTACCGCACTATCGCTCTCTATATCACAGAGAACAACATCGCAGACGGGGATATCGAAGCTTCGCTCCCCGACGCCGATGTTCAGCTCAGGTTCATCGACGGCGCTCAGCGCGTTTTCCTTGGCGACAGAGACGTTTCCGACCTTATAAGAACTCCCGAGATATCAATGGCGGCTTCACGCACTTCGGCTATTCCTGCCGTAAGAGCATATCTCTTCGAGACTCAGCAGAAAATAGCCCGTGAGAATAACGTCCTCATGGACGGACGCGATATCGGCACAGTTGTGCTCCCCAACGCAGACGTGAAGATATTCCTGACAGCTTCCGCTGAGGAGAGAGCAAACCGCCGCTACAAGGAGCTGGCTGAAAAGCCCAACTGCCCCACATATCAGGAGATACTCGACGATATCATCAAGCGCGACTATCAGGATATGCACCGCGAGACAGCTCCGCTGAAACAGGCTGAGGACGCAGTCCTTGTGGACACAACAAAGCTGAACTTAGAGGAGTCCGCAGCTGCTATCGTAAAGGTCATCAAGGATAAGATAGGATAATGGACATATCCTACAGACAAGCTGACCGCGATAATATACCTGCCATTGAAGAGCTTTTCACGGCAATGCTGCAAAGCGTGAACAGCAGTGACGAAGCAGAGGGCTACGAGGCAGGCTATCTCGACAAGTTCTTTTCGGGCAGCAACGATATTATCTATACCGCTGTGGTTTATGGCAGAGTTATCGGCTATATTTCCGTTGAAGCCTACCCCGACCATGTCTATCTCGATGACCTGTCGGTGTCCGAAGAATACCGCGGCTGTGGCGTAGGCACAAGGCTAATAGAGCTTGCCGAAAAACACGGCACTGCCATTTCTGCAAAGCTTTCAGTGCTTCACGTTGAAAAATCCAACGAAAAAGCCTACAGGCTTTACTCAAGACTGGGCTACAACGTTTCTGCCGAAGAGGGCAGCCGTTACAGAATGGCAAAGCAATTACAGAGGTGAAACAATATGTATTACATAGTTAAGTTTCTGGTCCGTTTATACTTCCGCATAATGTACAAGCTGCGCTATGAGGGCAGGGACAATATCCCAAAGGATACAACTGTCATATACGCCTGCAATCATCGCTCCTACGCAGACCCTCCCCTGCTCGGCACGGGAGCAAGAGGCAAATTCGCCTTTATGGCTAAGGAGGAGCTCTTTCAGAACAAGCTCTTTGCGTGGCTCATTCGCTCTCTCGGAGCTTTCCCCGTTGCCCGCGGCAAGGGCGATACGGGAGTTATAGATACTGCCGTTGAAAGGCTCAATAACGGCAGGAGCCTTATGATATTCCCCGAGGGTACACGCTCCAAGGACGGCAAGGTGGGCAAAAAGGGACACACGGGTGCTGCTCTTATCTCAGCACGCTCGGGCAAGCCCATTATCCCCGTTGGCATATGCTACGGAGAAAAGCTGAAATTCCGCACTCCTCTCACCGTAAAATACGGCAATCCCATTGACCCTGCGGAGTACTGCGAGATATGCGATGCTCCCAATCCACGTCAGCTTGTAAAGCTCAAGAACCGCTATATGGCTGATATAAAGTTCCTCGTTGAGGGCGAGCAGACAGCTGCCGACGACGAGAAAAAGGAGGAAGCTTCTGATGAATAAGGTCACTGTGGCAAAGTCCGCAGGCTTCTGCTTCGGCGTTGACAGAGCCGTGAAAATGGTCTACGGCGAGCTTGAAAAGAACACTAATGTGGCAACGCTGGGTCCTATTATCCACAATCAGGACGTGGTAAACGACATGCAGGCAAAGGGCGCAAGGATAATCGATTCCGTTGACGAGCTGAAGCCCGACGAGACCGTAGTTATCCGCTCCCACGGCGTAGGCAGGGAGATATACGAGCAGATAAAGGCAAAGGGCAACCGTATGCTGGACGCCACATGTCCTTTCGTGTCCCGTATCCATAAAATAGTAGCAGAAAAAACTGCCGAGGGATACTTTATCCTTATCGCAGGAGACCGTAACCACCCCGAAGTGCAGGGTATAGTTGGTCATTGTGACGAAAATTACCTCGTTTTTAAGGACAACTTTGAGCTAAAAGCCTTTTTTGAAAAAAATTATAAAAATTTGCGAAAAAAGCTTGCAATTGTGGCGCAAACGACGTATAATATAGTAGTATGGGGTGAGTGTTTAAACGTGATCCCGAAGGACGATCCCGACATCGTCATATATGATACCATATGCAATGCTACAGATACGCGTCAGTCAGACGCAGCCGAGCTTGCAAAAAACTCTGACATAATGCTTGTGGTCGGCGGCAGACACAGTTCAAATACTGTCAAGCTTTATGAGGTCTGCAGCCGCTATTGTAAAACGTATCATATCGAAAATTCGGACGAGCTTCGGACCTTAAAGCTTCCAAATGCCGAGAAGATCGGCATCACCGCAGGCGCTTCGACCCCCGCCTATATAATCAAGGAGGTACAAACCAAAATGGCAGAAAATGAAATTCTTGCAGCTAATCAGAATGAGGATATCGACTTCGCACAGATGATCGATGAATCATTCAAAAAAATACATACAGGAGAGAAAGTTAAAGGCATTGTTATGGCCGTAAACAATACAGAGGTAATCGTTGACCTCGGTACAAAGCATACAGGCTATGTAGCTCTTGATGATCTTACAGACGATCCTTCAAAGAAGCCTTCTGACATCGTCAGCGTTGGCGACGAGATCGATCTTGTTGTAATTAAGGTAAACGACGCAGAGGGTACAGCTACTCTCTCAAAGAGAAAGGTGGACGAGCAGGCAGGTTACGAGAAGATCGTAAAGGCTCAGCAGGAAGGCACAGTTCTCGAGGGCGTTGTTCAGAGCGTAGTAAATAAGGGCGTTACACTTACAGTTCTTGGCGTAAGAGTATTTATCCCTGCTTCACTCACAGGTCTCCCAAGAGGCGCAGAGCTCGACCAGCTCCTCAAGAAGAAGGTAGAGTTCATCGTTATCGAGGTTTCCGAGGGCGGCAGAAAGAGAGCTGTTGGTTCTATCAAGGCTGTTCAGAACGCTAAGAAGGAAGAAGCTAAGGCTAAGTTCTGGGAGACAGCTGAGGTAGGCAAGACATACACAGGTAAGGTCAAGTCACTCACAAGCTTCGGTGCATTCGTTGATCTCGGCGGCATCGACGGCATGGTTCATATCTCAGAGCTCTCATGGAAGAGGATCAAGCACCCAAGTGAAGTTGTAAACGTTGGCGATACTCTTGAAGTATACATCAAGGACCTCGACAGAGAGGCAAACAGGATCTCTCTCGGCTTCAAGAAGGCTGAGGACAATCCTTGGGAGATCTTCAAGTCACAGTATCAGGTAGGCGACGTAGTTAAGGCTACTATCGTTTCTATCACAAGCTTCGGCGCATTCGCTCAGATCATCGACGGCGTTGACGGTCTTATCCACATCTCACAGATCGCTGACCAGAAGGTCGAAAATGTCAAGGACGTTCTTAACGTAGGCGACGTAGTTGATGTTAAGATCATTGATATCGACGAAGAGTCAAAGAGAATCAGCATCTCTATGCGTGCTCTCCTTGAGAATGCAGAGGACGACGCTGAAGAAGCTCCTGTTGAGGACGCTGAATAATCAGTAAAATTTTAAGGGCTATGCAAATGCATAGCCCTTTTTGTGTAATATAAAGCATAATTTATTAAAGGGACGCCTTCACTTGCAAGGCGTCCCCTCTTGTAAAACAGTCCCTTTGGAATCCATTTCATGGGGGAAGCCACTTTTCCGAGAAGCTAAAAGCCCGAGTTTTAAACTCGGGCTTTATTATTTAGTCTATCGGAAGTGTTGTTATAAGGTGGAGCAGATAGCGCTGTATCGCAAGGGCGTCATTGGAGGTGATTCCGTTTCTGCCCTCAACATCGCCGTTTGCGGAGCCCTGCTCTGTAAGATGATTTGCATCTGTGCCTTCAAGTCCGTATTTGTTGGGATTTGCCAGCGACTGCATTATCAGAACTATATCCGACATATCAACATTACCGTCGCAGTTTGCGTCGCCTGCCTTTCCCTGTGCAGGAGGCTGAGTTGTGGTAGTCGTAGTCTCTGTTACGGTAGTTGTAGTCGTTGTGGTGGTGGTAGTTGTAGTTGTAGTGGTCGTTGTAGTTGTTGTAACCACGGGAGTCTCCTTGACGAATGCGATGTAGTTCATACATGCACCGCTCATGCCGTTTGTACCGAGGGTAAGAGTCTCCCCTGCCTTTATCTCCTTGGCGTATACATCGAAAGGCCTTACAGCTTCGCTGTCGTTGACCTCGACTATCTCGCCGTTCTTGTTGAAGCTGCCCAGCCATGAGGGTATAGATGTTACTCTCTCGTCCATGCAGACAAATACCGTGATATCCTTTGCAGCTGTGAGAACTGCAAGGTCAGAGTCTGTATTCTTGGAGTTGCAGGCTGTGATTATCTGCTCGCCGCCGCTTATGCTGCTTGGTACGGAAGCGATGACGTGTTCACGGTCACCGAATGCCTTGTCGCCAACTGAGAATGTCTCAGCGATAGACCACTGTGCACCGTAGCTTGCGTCCTTGACCTCAAACTTGGAGATAAGCTTGCTCTTTAATGCAGGCTCGTCGATAACGACTGTACCGCTGCCGTCGGTAACTGTTCCTGCGTTGTATGCCTTGTTCTGCATTCTGCCTGCATAAGCCATTACCTCTGCCTTTGCAGCGTCTGCGGACTGAACCTTATAGCTGCTGTATATCTTGGAGGAATCGGTATCAAAATTGTCGTAGCCGTCGCCGCCGCTCTTCAGATTGTTGATGTAAGCCTTATCGTTTCGAGAGTTCACTATCTGATAAGCCAGACCGCTGCCCATATTGCAGCTTACGAACTTGTCACCGTAGGACTTGATAGTTCCCGAATATGGGTCACTGCCCATATTTACAGCGTCAAGAGGAAGATTTGAATTCTCAAAGTAGTTATTCTCTGAGAATATCTTTGAATTGTGTGAAGCAGCTATTGCATACTGCTTGTTGTTGTAGAAGTAGTTATTGTAGCTGTGGATGTGTGCAACTCTTGCACGGGGGTTACGGGACTCGGTATTGTTGAACCAGTTGTGGTGGTAGGTTATCCAGTCCTGCTCGTGGCTTGTGCCGCCGCCTACAAGAGAGGTCTTGTGAGCGTCCTTGATAACGTTATATGAAACAGTTACGTTTTCAGACCACTTGATATCGAGAGAGCCGTCGCCGTCTGCCTTGTCGTCATCAACTATGCCGTTGCCTGCATAAGCGTTGTAGCCCTTTTCGATAGTGTTGTTGTGTACCCATATGTGGTAGGACTTGGAAGAGCTTCCGCCCGACATTGAGATACCGTCGTCGGGGTACTGTCCCAGCCAGAGGTTTCTTACCTCGCAGTATGTGGAGTGCTTCATATCAAAGCCCCACTTATTGAGGTTGCAGTCATATCCGATACCCTCTACGGTAACGTTCTTGCCGCCGTTCATGTAGAGCATATTGGAGCCGTCGTTCTGCTGACCGTCGTTAGCCTTTGCTCCCGAGGGAACGTCGATAGTGCCGATAAGTCGGAAGCAGACATTGCTGGGACCTGCATTGAAGATATTGTAGAGACCTGTCTTGCCGCCCCATGTTACAGTATCCTTGGTGGAGTTTGTAACATAGATGACTGTAACGCCCGATTTCAGCGTACCGTCATTATTGTAAGCTCCCACTGCCTCTGCTGCGTTCCAGTGAGCATAGCCGCTGCGGTCAAAGGACATAGTCTTGATATTGCAGCTTGCAGAGCCGTTGGAGCCCTGGACTACGATGTTATACTCTGTATCGCCTTTAAGTCCCGGGATATCAACTCTTGTGCTTCTTATGAGCTGTGAGTCAACAGCTGTATAAGATGAGCTTCCTGCGGGAGCATAGCTTACCTTGACATTGGAGCCCAGCTTTGAGCCGTCCCACTCAACGAAGGCTTCCTCATACCAGCCGCCGCAGGTCTTGATAGCTCCCTCAATATTTGAGGAGGGCCGGTCGTTATTGCCGCTGCTTGTATTGCCCTCGCCGTTGAGGAATGAGGGAGTCCAGTTGTTCATATAGCTGGAGATATTGATGCTTGCAGCGTCGTTGTCGGATACGATATGACCCTTTCTCTGAGAAAGGTCAACGCGCTGACCGTTTGCAAGCTTAGTGCCGTTCTCCTTGAAGCCGTCAACGCTCTCGGGCTGTACGCCGCTCATGGAAGTCCAGCCTGCTGCTGTTATCATATTTCCGTTCTGGAGAGTAGTATTCACAAAGAGCACCTTTGCGGTCTGTCCCCATGGTCTGCCCAGATAGCCTGCTGTTACTGTGAGACCGCTGTTTGCAGTTACCTTACAGTCCTTGAAGAGATATCCTGTATAAGGACTTCCCTGTTCTCTTGCTGCTGTAATGTAGCCGCCCACTGAACCGCTGCTGTAGCCCTTCCAGCGGAGCTCGCAGCTGTCGAATACAGCGTTGCTGCCGCCGAAGATATAGTCTGTCTGACCCTCGATAAGGCAGTTCTTGTAGTACTGAGGTGAGCCGCCTGTGTAGAGAGTATCCTGACTTGACAGGAACTGGCAGTTGAGGAACTCCGCATACCCTGTGTCAACGGAGAGAGCTGCCGCACGCTCGGTATAAGCCTTGGACTTTACGTCAACGCCGTTGGTACGCTGCACCTTTAAGGTCTCGTTGGTACACTCAACGCCGTCCGCAAGCTCCTCCTGTGTGAGGTAGCGGTTGAAGGAATTCTCAAAGACGATGTTCTTAGCCTTGAAGTTGGTAGCCTTTGGCCAGAGCTGCACTGTAGCGTCCCAGCGGTAGTTGGACACGTTCTTGCCGCTCTTTGAGTTGGCAAGATTTGCGTCGTAATAGCCCTTGGAGTTGGCGCTGTAGTACTTATAGCCTATGCCGTAGTACCATGTGAGGATAGCGTCGCCCTTCTGGGGCTCGTCGTTTACAAAGGTAATGTAGGGCGTCTGGACGATGACCTGCTGACGGTATGTACCGGGAGCTATGTGTATCGTCACACGGTTTGCCTCAGATGAGGGATTGAGGCTTGCAGCCTTGTCAACAGCCGCCTGTACTGTTGAGAAGTTGTTGTTTTTGCCTGAGTATCCTACGTACAGGTCTGTACCTGCCGCATGAACGCTGACGGGCGGTACTGCCGCAAACGCAGCCAGCATCATAACAATGGATACTGCAAATGCAAAAAGCTGCAAAGCCAGCTTTCTTGACTTTGTGATCATAATTTTTACTCCTTTTCTAACGATGACCTCCGCTGCCTAAAGCGGAGCTGTCACAAATCGGCGTTTATTCGGAGCTTCCACAGGGAAATCGAAGCTTCGGAATATACACCTATACATCATAATTATAGCACAGGTAGTAACAGTTGTAAATAAAATCATAAAAAGTTAAATCAGCTTTGTTGATTTGTACAATATCTTCTTCCGCTATTTGGCAGTTTTACACGTAAAAAAGGCTGTAAATCGGTAAATAAAGCTCCTGTATAGGGACGTCGAGGACGCCGTCCCCTACAAAAGCTGCTGCCGAAACAGCAAAATGTAGGAGCTGGCGTCCTCGACAGCCCGTTTTATATTGTAATTACTTAGCTCTTAGTCCTAAGATCTTAGTTCTCAATCAAAAGGCTTATCTACTATGAGCAGTTCCTCTTTTTCAACCAGCTCTCTGCCCTCAAAGCCAAGCCTGATTATGTATGGCATATAGTTGATGATGCGCAGAAAGCCCTCAACGCCGAAGCTGTTGTCGAAGTAGTGGAGTATGGTACTCAGAGCCGTTCCGTGAGTTCCCACCATTACGTTCTCGCCATTGTGCTTGTCAAGGATATCATTCAGCGCCGCCATATTTCTGTCCATTACGGACTGCAGGCACTCGCCGTCAGGCTCACAGAAGCTCAGGTCAGCCCAGCGTCTGCGGAACATTTCCTTGTTATTGCTGTCCTTGCCGCTGATACGCTCATGAAGACGGTCATCGATATCGATCTTCAGCCCGTGGTCGTCGGCAGTCTCCTTTATGGTATCGTAGCTGCGCTTGTATGGACTTGAAATAGCATAGTCAAGATGTATGTTCTTCATTGTGCGGACTACCTCTGCAGTATCCCTCTCACCCTCGGGAGTAAGGGGGCGCAGGGCTGCGTCCCTGCATGTATAATCAGGCAGCGCATGGCGCACAAAGTAAATATTCGTCATCACAGTCTCTCCTTGAAGTCGTCGTAGCCGAAGCTGCGCAGAGTCTCGAAGCTGCCGTCCTTTTTGAGGAGCAGTATCTCAGGCAGGGGCATACCGTTGAAGGTATTGTTCTTCACCATTGAGTATATCGCCATATCGCCGAATACCAGCCTGTCCCCGATGCGGAGCGGCTCGTCGAAGGAATACTCACCTATGACGTCACCTGCAAGGCAGGTCTGGGAGCCGAGGCGGTAGCTGTACTTCTTTTCGCCCTTTTCTCCCGAGCCCACAAGAGGCGGACGGTAGGGCATTTCCAGTACATCAGGCATATGACAGGCAGCCGAGGTATCGAGGATAGCTATGGGCATATCGTTTTCCGTAAGGTCAAGGACCTCTGTCACCAGCCAGCCTGCATTCAGAGCAATAGCCTCTCCCGGTTCGAGAAAGACCTCCAGCCCGTACTTCTCCTGCATATGGCGTATACAGCGTTCAAGCCGCGGTATATCGTAGTCCTCGCGGGTTATATGGTGACCGCCGCCAAAGTTTATCCACTCCATTTTCGGCAGTATGTCCCCGAATTTTTCCTCAATTGCGTCAAGGGTAGTCTCCAGATCGTCGGAGTTCTGCTCGCATAGAGTATGGAAGTGAAGTCCCGTAACGCCTGCAAGGTCGTCAGCGCGAAAGCTCTTCCGTGTGATACCCAGTCTCGACTTCGGGGAGCACGGGTCGTATATCTCATGTCCCTCCTGAGTAGAATGTTCGGGATTTATGCGCAGTCCTATCTTCTTACCTGCCGCAAGCACACGGTCACGGTACCTGTCAAGCTGAGAGAATGAGTTGAAGATGATATGTCCGCAGTAAGATATTATCTCGTCTATCTCGCTTTCGCGGTAAGCTGCGGAAAAAACGTGGTTTTCCTTTCCCATTTCCTCAAAGCCAAGCCTTGCCTCGAAAAGTCCGCTGCAAGCCGTACCCGCAAGGTACACCCCTATCATTGGATAGAGGTGATAGCAGGAAAACGCTTTCTGTGCAAGGAGTATCTTCGCGCCTGTTCTCTCTGAAACGCCGCGAAGTATCTCCAGATTACGGATAAGCGCCGGCTCGTCCACTATGTAGCAGGGAGTCGGCACTTTCTTTGGGTCAAAGTTATATTTCATCATTTCTGGATAAAGTCATTCATGGTGATCTTTACTCTTGGAGAGCCGTTCTCGTCGGGGTCGATCATCTCCACCTTCTCCATTCTGATAGGAGTTTTCGGTACTGCCATTTCGCCCATTGAGTTGAGATCGCGGTCTACCTTCATGAAGTCGTCAACTACCTCCATGCCCTCGGTAACGTTTGCAAATGCAGCATACTGTCCGTCAAGTGAGGAAGCGTAATTGCCTGTGTAGCAGATAAAGAACTGGCTTGAAGCACTGTCATAATCCATGCTGCGAGCCATTGAAACTACGCCGCGCTGATGTGAAATGGGGTTGTCAACGCCGTTTGCAGCAAATTCTCCCTTGATAGTATCAGGGCTGCCGCCTGTGCCGTCGCCGCTGGGGTCTCCGCCCTGAGCCATGAACTCGTCAACTACACGGTGGAATGTAAGACCGTTGTAGAAGCCCTCGTTTACCAGCTTTTCAAAGTTCTCGCAGGTGATAGGAGCCTCGTTGGGGTGAAGCGTAAGAATGATAGTATTTCCCGACTGGTTTGAATTTGTAGTGGGAGGAGTATCATTTACGTCCGAGGTCTGTAAGCTCTTTCCGCAGCCTGTGAGCATAAGCATTGTTGTTGCAGCAGCAACTGCCATTATCCTTTTGATGTTCTTGAAACCTGACATTTCTATTCTATTCTCCTTTTTTTAAGCTGACGTCGATAAACATCAGCCTTTTTACTGTATTTAAGATCAATCGACCAGTGTTGGGTCAAAGTCCTCTTCCCATGGGAGTCCCCACTTGTTGAGAGCTTCCATGAACGGATCGGGATCGAACTCCTCTATGTTGTAAACGCCTGCCTTCTTCCATGTGCCTGTCATTATCATCATAGCACCTATCATAGCAGGAACGCCTGTGGTGTAGGAGATAGCCTGTGAGCCCACTTCCTTGTAGCACTCCTGATGATCGCAGATATTGTAGAGGTAGTAGTTCTTGTCCTTGCCGTCCTTCTTTCCGCGGAAGATACAGCCGATATTGGTCTTGCCCACTGTTCTCGGACCCAGTGAAGCAGGGTCGGGCAGTACAGCCTTGAGGAACTGGAGAGGTACTATCTCCTTGCCCTCGTACATGATAGGCTCGATAGAGGTCATGCCAACGTTTTCGAGACACTTGAGATGTGTGAGGTAGCTCTGACCGAATGTCATGAAGAAGCGGATACGCTTGATGCCCTTGATATTGAGAGCGAGGGATTCAAGCTCCTCGTGGTGGAGGAGGTACATATCCTTTTCGCCTACGCCCTTGAAGTTGTAAACTCGCTTTATCTCCATAGGCTCTGTCTCTACCCACTTGCCGTCTTCGATATAGCTTCCCTTGGCGGAAACCTCGCGGATATTTATCTCGGGGTTGAAGTTTGTAGCAAAGGGATAGCCGTGGTCGCCGCCGTTGCAGTCGAGAATGTCGATATAGTTTATCTCGTCGAACTCATGCTTCATAGCGTAAGCGGAGAATACTCCCGTAACGCCCGGGTCGAAGCCGCTTCCGAGAAGAGCTGTGATGCCTGCCTGTTCAAATCTCTCGCGGTAAGCCCACTGCCACTTGTACTCGAACTTTGCAGTATCAAGGGGCTCATAGTTTGCTGTGTCAACATAGTGAGTCTTTGTAGCGAGACAAGCGTCCATGATAGTGAGGTCCTGATAAGGGAGGGCAAGGTTCAGCACAACATCGGGCTTGTAGCTGTTGATAAGAGCAACCAGCTCATCAACGTTGTCAGCGTTTACCTGTGCAGTCTCGATAACAGTCTTTGTTGTGGGCTGGAGCTTTTCCTTCAGCGCGTCGCACTTTGACTTGGTGCGGCTTGCAATCATAATGCCCTCAAATACCTCGCTGTTCTGGCAGCACTTGTGGATAGCTACGGACGCAACGCCGCCGCAGCCGATGATCATACATTTTCCCATTTTTATTACTCCTTTGCGTTTATTTTCTTATTTTAAGTTTCATAGGTGTAAAGTGAGACTTTTCCACCTCAAATCCCATCTGCTTGTAGAGCTGATAGCCGTCCTCTGAGGCTTTGAGCTCTATATAGTCAAGCTCCATTACCTTTGCGTCGGATATGAGAAGCTCC
Organism: Ruminococcus flavefaciens AE3010; assembly: GCF_000526795.1. Taxonomy (NCBI): domain Bacteria; kingdom Bacillati; phylum Bacillota; class Clostridia; order Eubacteriales; family Oscillospiraceae; genus Ruminococcus; species Ruminococcus flavefaciens. Next base: position 3,075,595 of record NZ_JAGT01000001.1, on the reverse strand, counting down.
ATGAGAGCAGTAGCTATGCCCTGTCGGCGGTGGCTCGCCTCGGTGTAAACGTTCAGCACAGTGCCCACACGTCCGTTGGGGAAGTTGGGATTCGGGGGAAGCTCCCTGACTGCAAGAAAAGCCGAGCCGATCATCTTACCGCCGTCCTCGGCAAGATATGCGAACAGGTCGCAGTTGAGGTGATCCGAGTAATACCGCGGAAGCTTGGCTTTTATCTGGGCTGCCTGTGCAGTGGTCATATCAGGAAAGTCCTCGCGGAGATACTTCATGCGTATCTCGGCAAGTCCCGAAACGTTCTGTGCTCTGAATATATTCATGTCATATCCTGCCTTTCATATTGCGTTATCCTCTGTAGTCGTCGTTCGGATCGCTGTATTCATGCTGAGCCGAGCTGTCACTGTTACAGCTGCTCTGAGCTCTGCTTTTTCGCAGTGCTATGATAATTATGGCTGCAATAACAACGGCAAGGATAATGGGTACGATGAGCATTACCGCAAACATAGCGGAAAAGCCGCGCTGCACCTTATTGAATGAATTCCTGAAGCTCAGCTGCGGATCATACATCATGCCGGGGCGGTCAGCGGAGATCTGCACCTCTGCCCTGTCACCCACCTCATATTTCTTTTCGCTGGAGCTTACGCCGCCTGTAACACTGTACTTTTTGCCGTTGTACTCATATTCATACACAGGGGTATACATCTTTACCTTGCCGCCGTTGCCGTCATCACTGTCGGGATCGGTCTTAACAAGGACCTCGGTGATCTCAGCAGTCACCGTAACGTTATAAGATGATATATCAGTATTTACTGCGCTGTTAAAAAGATCTCTTGCTGCCATGAACGGCAGTACTCCAATAAAGCAGAAGCCTACAAGCACAACTGCAATAACGCAGCATACTGCGATGATAATTGCCCTGCTGTTCTTATTGCCGTTTGTCTGTCCGTTGTCCATATTCTCACCACGTATCGAAAAAGCCTTATTATGTTTTGGGTATATAGGTGTATCGAATTTGCATTACGAAAGAGCAAGAAGCATCTCTCTGATTATCTTGCAGGCAACTGCTGTAGATACTCCGCTCTGGTCGTAAACGGGGCTCAGCTCGTTGACGTCGCAGCCTACTATATTGAGCCTGCTGCAAACCAGTGTCACAGCCTTTCTCAGTTCATCGAATGTGACTCCGCCAGCCTCGGGAGTGCCCGTGCCGGGGAATATTGAGGGGTCGAGAACGTCAAGGTCAAGGGTGAAATAGACGTTTCTGCCCCTGAGCTTTTCAACCACATCTTCAAGACCGTCAAAGCTGAATTTATGCATTTCCGTGTGCTCGTCTGCGAAGTAAAACTCCTCGCGGTCTCCGCTGCGGATACCAAACTGGAAGATATGACCGTCTCCCACAAGCTCATGGCAGCGCCTTAATACGCAGGCGTGGGACAGCTTCTGTCCGAGATAGTCGTCGCGGAGGTCTGCGTGAGCGTCAAAGTGAACGATACAAAGGTCGTCGTACTTAGCGTTCACAGCCTTGACCGTTCCGAGGGTGACAAGGTGCTCGCCGCCTATCATAAAGGGCAGCTTGCCATCGGCAAGTATCATATCCGCACGGGAAATGATATCAGCTATGGCGCTTTCGGTGCTTCCGAACGGGAGCTCCAAGTCTCCGCTGTCAAAATAGCTGTAGTCTGTCATGTCCTTGTTCTGGTAAGGACTGTATGTCTCGATACCGAAGCTCTCATTGCGGATAGCCGAGGGAGCAAATCTTGTTCCCGGGCGAAAGCTTGTGGTACCGTCGAAGCCTGCGCCGAAAAGGACTATCTTTGCGTCCTCATATTCGCTGTCGCAGGCGATGAATGTCTGTATATTCTTATTCAACATCTCTGAGAAGCTCCTCTACATAGCATGGGAGGGCGAAAGCTCCCGTATGAAGTCTTGGGTTGTAGTAGCGGGTCTTTATACCAAGCATGCTCCATTTTGTGCCGTTATAGTCATTGGTGGGGTGGTACTTCTTGGAAGCAAAGCCGAAGAGCCAGTGTCCCGAAGGATAGGTGGGGATATGAGCCTGATAGACCTTGCTTATGGGGAAGCTCTCTACTATACGCTTGTGGGAGCGCTGCATGGCTGCGGCGTCCTCGTCATAGAACGGGCTCTCATGCTGATTGACCATGATGCCGTCGTCACGGAGCGCCTTGAAGCAGCTTCCGTAGAACTCCTTGGTAAAGAGTCCCTCACCCGGACCGAATGGGTCGGTGGAATCGACGATGATAACGTCATACTGATCTGTGCAGCGGCGAATGAACTTTACGCCGTCCTCGTAGTATACATGGACTCTCGGGTCGTCAAAGCGGCAGGCAGTAGTGGGAAGATACTTCTTGCATACCTCAACTACCAGCTCGTCTATCTCAACGAGGTCAATGCTCTCAACAGAGGCGTAGCGTGTGAGCTCGCGGACAACGCCGCCGTCGCCTGCGCCGATAACAAGTATATTTTTAGGGTTCGGGTGGACTGCCATAGGCACATGAGTTATCATCTCATGGTATATGAACTCGTCCTTCTCTGTCAGCATCATATAGCCGTCAAGAGTAAGGAAGCGCCCGAACTCCTTTGAGTCGAAAACGTCGATACGCTGGAACTCGCTGTTGCCGCTGTAGAGCTGATGATCGACTTTTATTGAAAATTTAACGTTGGGAGTGTGTCTCTCCGTGAACCATAATTCCATACTATACCTCCGTTCAAATTGTGAAGCTTTTAGCCTTTAGCCCTTAGTCATTAGGGAGCGGCTTCGCCGCTTGCAGGGGCGAACATTGTTCGCCAGCACGCTTAATATACGGGCGCACACTGTGCGCCCCTACAATAAGCTAACGGCTCAGATCATATTTTGCTGCGCAAAATTATGATCAGTCAACAGGCGGCTTTCCTGCGGGTGGGTTCACGCCTGCAAGCTTCATTGAAAGCTTGAGATAAATAGGTGTAACAATAAGTATGATGACATATGCAACGATAAGGCTGATGATGAGAGACTTCACGAACATCAAACCGAAAGGCGGCAGCTGTGCGTGACCGTTGCTCATCTTCATTGCCATTTTGCGGGCAAGAATTATCATTGC